>JAADIC010000243.1 GCA_013151535.1 Alphaproteobacteria bacterium
GGGCTACACCACCTGGCAGTAAGCGCCGCTAGGCAAATCCAAACACATTGAATGCGCCTTAAACCCCTGCAAACGCCCGCCCCGACCGGTGGGCGTTTTGCGTTTTGGCAGGTCTGGCGTTGGAATGCGCTGGGCATTGCCGGTGCTTGCGCCTTGTTATCGCGGTGGTCGCTTCACCGATAAACCGGTTGATCGGTTTGATGTGACATGGCCAGACAACATTCCCCCTTGAACCCGCCCGCCAATCTCACTAACGCGGAGATCAGAATAACGCCCTCATACAAGATCATCTCAACCATGCTCGCCATCCTCACCCTCGGGTTTCTGATCGGTATCACCCACGCGTTCGAGGCCGATCACCTTGCCGCCGTTTCTTCGCTGGTCAGTGGCAAAACCGATCGCAATACGATCCTGAAACATGGCGCGCTTTGGGGGCTTGGCCACACCATAACCCTGCTGCTGGTTGGTGGCGTGGTCTTGCTGACCGGCAACGCCATTTCCGAGCAGTTCTCTGTCGGGCTCGAGCTGATTGTCGGTATAATGCTGGTCGGGCTTGGCGGCCATGTGCTGTACCGGTTGCGCCGGGACCGGGTGCATTTCCACCGTCACCAGCACAGCGATGGTACCCGCCATTTTCATTTGCACAGCCACCAGAACCAGCCCGCAACCCATGATCCGGCGCGCCATTTGCACAATCACCCCGACCATTCCGCCAAGCGCACCTTGGCCGTGGGCATGATGCATGGTGCGGCCGGTTCGGCAGCGCTTGTGCTGATCGCGGCGGCGGCCATGACCACGCCCCTGATCGGGCTGCTTTACATCCTGTTATTCGGGGCCGGTTCGATCCTTGGCATGGCGGGCATGTCAGTGCTGATCGCCCTGCCCCTGACATGGACGGCGCGCGCCATGACGCGCCTTAACGGGGCGCTGCAACTGGTGATCGGCACGGTCACAATCGGGCTTGGGTTTTATACCATCGCGGTCTCGGCGCAGGCCCTGCTAAGCTGAAGCGCGCTCTTCCAGATCAAGCCAGTCTTCTTCGGCGGCGGCCAGTTTTCCCTGCCGTTCGAGCAAGCCCGCGCTGGCCTTGGCGAATTTCGCTGGAGACGTACTGAACAGATCGGGATCAGCCAGATAAGCCTCGAGCTTGGCAATTTCGGCCTCAAGGCGCGCCATCACGCCGGGTAATTCTTTCAGACGGTGTTCTTCCACATAACTTAAACCACTGCTGGGACCAGCTTTTGATTTGGGTGCTGCGGCTGATTTCTGCTTTATTTTCACCGGCTTGGCAACCCCTGCGGGTGTCTGCCGCTGGGCCTGATAATCAGACCAGCCACCGGCATAGGCAACCGCCTGCCCGTCGCCTTGCATGGCAATCGTGGTGGTGGCCACCCGATCCAGAAAATCGCGGTCGTGACTGACAAGGATCACCGTGCCGTCATAATCATCCAGAACCTCTTGCAACAGATCGAGCGTCTCAACATCCAAGTCATTCGTCGGCTCGTCCAGCACCAAAAGGTTGCTTTCGCGTGCCAGCAAACGCGCCAGCAACAGCCGGGCTTTTTCGCCACCCGACAAGGCACGAACCGGGCCGCGCGCCTGGGCTTCGTCAAACAGAAAATCCTTGAGGTAGCCGACAACATGGCGGGGCTGGCCGCGCACCATGATCTGGTCGTTCTTGCCCGAAACACCGAGTTCACCATCCTGCGTCAGGCTCTCCCAAAGCGAGGTGTCAAGGTCGAGCGCGGCGCGGTTCTGGTCAAACACCGCCTGCACAAGGCCGGTGCCAAGTTTGACGCTGCCGGTATCAGGCGGTATCGCACCGATCAGCATGTTGACCAGCGTGGTTTTTCCCGCGCCGTTCGGCCCGACCATGGCGATGCGCTCCCCGCGGGTGATCTTGATCGAAAAGTCGCGCAGCACCGCCAGTTCACCGAAGGATTTCGTGATATTTCTGGCCTCGATCACCAGCTTGCCGGATTTCGGCCCGGCCGCGACCTCAAGGCGACCTCAAGGCGGGCCACACCCGTGCGCCTGATCTGGTTGGCCCGCTCATCGCGCAGATCCGCCAGCCGCCGCACCCGCCCCTGATTGCGTTTGCGACGCGCGGAAATACCTTCAACCGCCCAACGGCCTTCGGATTTTATCAGACGGTTGAGCTTGTGGCGCTGCATTTCCTCGTCTTCAAACACCTTGTCGCGCCAGCCTTCAAACGCCGCAAACCCCTTTTCCTGGCGCCGCACCACACCGCGATCAACCCAGATGGTGGCGCGGGTCAATGCGCGCAGAAAGGCCCGGTCGTGGGAAATCAGCACGAATGCCGAGCGCGCCGATTTCAGGTGATTTTCCAGCCAGCCAATCGCCTCGATATCCAAATGGTTCGTCGGCTCGTCCAGCAGCATCAGATCAGGCGCTTCGGCCACGATTTTGGCCAAGGCCGCGCGGCGACGCTCGCCTCCCGAGGCAAGTGCCGGGTCCATATCAACCCGCAACTTCAACCCCTCGCCAGCCATCTCAACCCGGTATTCCTCGCCCGGTGCAAGCCCCGAGGCGGCAAAATCGCCCAGCGTGGCAAAGCCCACAAAATCCGGCTCCTGCTCCATATAGCCGACGCCCAGACCGGGTGACAGAACACGGCTGCCGCTGTCAGGCTCGATCAAACCGGCTATGATTTTCATCAGGGTCGATTTGCCCGAGCCATTACGCCCGACAAGGGCGGCGCGATCCCCGGGCTGGATGCTCATACCAAGGCCATCCAGCAACGGATTACCGCCAAAAGTCAGGCTGATATCGCTAAGGGTCAGGATCGGGGGGCGGGCCATCAGCCCGCCTGATCGCTGATATAAGGGCTGGCGACGCGGCTTTGATTTCGACAGGGAAACACAAAACACCGGTCGCGCCGGAAGGTCAGCCACAGGGCGGTACCTTGGCCAGGTAAAAACACCCCGGGCACGGTGGCGCAAAGGGTCGAGCCATCGTGATCCATGGCAAATTCCACCAGACTTTCTGAGCCCATGAAACGCGCGCGCCGGACCACGCCACGCGCCGGAACCCCATCACTGACTGTGGGGTTGGGGCCGCGCCCGTCGCGATCAAAATCCATTTTCAGATGTTGTGGGCGGATGATGATTTCCACATCCGCGCCATCCACCATGCTGGGTGTCAGGAACTGGCCAAACGGTGTTTCGGTCAGGGCGTTCCTGACCACGCCGTGAATGACGTTGATATCGGAAAAAAACGCTGCCGCCTCGCGATCGACCGGACTGTTGTAAATGTTGTAAGGCGCGCCCATCTGCACGATCCTACCGGCGCGCATCAGGGCGATCTGATCGGCCATGCGCATGGCTTCATCCGGCTCATGGGTGACCAGCAGCACGGCTGTGCCTTCTTCTTTCAGCAGCGACAGGGTTTCATCGCGGATACCGTCGCGCAGGCGGTTATCAAGGCCCGAAAACGGCTCATCCATCAGCAGAACCCGGGGGCGCGGGGCCAGCGCGCGCGCCAGTGCCACGCGTTGCTGTTCACCACCCGAAAGCTGGTGCGGGTATTTCGGCCCGAAATCATTGAGATGCACCCGCGTCAGCAGATCAGTCACCCGCGCCGCCTTTTCGGCCTTGCTGAACCCGGCCAACCCGAAAGACACATTATCCGCCACACTTAAATGCGGAAACAGGGCGAAATCCTGAAACATCAGCCCGATGAAGCGTTTTTCCGGCGGCAGGTGGTGATGGCCCGCCGAAACCTCGACCCCGTCAACCAGAACCCGCCCCTGGCTTTGACGATCCACACCAGCCGCAATCCGCAAGGTGGTGGATTTTCCACAGCCCGAGGGGCCAAGCAGGCAGGTCACCTGCCCGGCGTGCAACTGCAAAGACAGCCCGTCAACCACAGGCGTTCCATCGAACACCCGCTGGACATTATCCAGTTCCAGCCGTGGGGTCTTATCCGCCAATTGCGCCCGCCGATCCTCTACCCGAGTGTTTTTATCAGGTTCCGTCAGGGGGATTTAGCAATCAAGGCCGATCAGATCAAGCATCATCATCAACTGGCAGCACACGTTTCTTGTAAGCATGCGGGTTCATGTCGCGAATGTCGATGCTGACGCTGGTAACATTTGCAAGATAGGCGACCAGATTTTGCCGCAACGCCAAGCTGACGCGTTCTTTTTGTGCGTCACTGCGCCCGGCAAGCAGAAACACCGTCACATGCACAAAACTGTCGCCCGCGTTCAGTATCCGGTAATGGTCATAGGGCCGGGCGCGAACTTTGATGTCGACAGCTTGCATCACGCCGCTGGCAACACCGCTGTCAAAAGCGATTTGCATAACTTTGCTAATGTCGTAATCCGGCTCAAGATCGCGGGAATAGTCGATGATGAAATGCGGCATAGGCCCCTCTTACATGGTCAGGTTCACACCGCCGCCATCCAGCAGGATGTTTTGGCCGACGATAAAGCCCGCATGTTGCGAACACAGAAACGCGCAGGTCGCGCCGAATTCCTCGGGCTTGCCGTAACGCCCG
>JAADIC010000161.1 GCA_013151535.1 Alphaproteobacteria bacterium
TGCGCGATCCGTTCGGCAGCCATGACAGTTTTGCTGCGCACAACAATGCGCGACTGAATGCGCTGCTGGATGATTTCGGGTTTGAGTATGAATTTGCCAGCTCCTCGGATTATTACAAATCGGGCCGGTTTGATGCGATGTTGCTCAGGATACTGGAGCGCTATGACGCGATCATGGCGATCATGTTGCCGACTTTGGGGGCCGAGCGTCAGGCGACCTATTCACCGTTCCTGCCGATCTCGCCCAAAACCGGCCATGTGCTGCAAGTGCCAATGCTGGAGCGGAATGTCAAAGCGGGCACGATCACTTATGCGGAACCTGACGGCGAGAAAGTCGAAGTTCCGGTGACAGGTGGCCATGTGAAACTGCAATGGAAGGTCGATTGGGCCATGCGCTGGGCGGCTTTGGGTGTGGATTATGAAATGTCGGGCAAGGATCTGATCGATTCGGTGACCCAAGCCAGCAAAATCTGCCGCGCGTTAAGCGAACCCAAGCCGGAAACCCTGACGTATGAGCTGTTCAATGACGAACAGGGCCAGAAAATCTCGAAATCCAAAGGCAATGGTCTGTCGATGGAGGAATGGTTGCGCTATGCCTCGCCGCAATCGCTATCTTTGTTCATGTACCAAAAGCCCAAAACCGCCAAGCGGCTGTTTTTTGACGTGATCCCGAAGGCGGTCGATGAATACCACCAGCATCTGCGGGCGTTTCAGGGGCAGGATCAGGCGGCGCGTCTGAACAATCCGGTCTGGCATATTCACAATGGCAAGCCGCCGGTATCGAACATGGTGGTGCCGTTTGCGATGTTGCTTAATCTGGCGTCGGTGGCCTCGGCCAAGGACAAGGACGGGCTGTGGGGCTTCATCAAGCGTTATGCGCCCGAGGCGTCTGCCGAAACCCATCCCGATCTGGATGCGGCGGCGGGGTTCGCCTTGCGTTATTTCAACGACTTTGTGGCCCCGACGCGACTGTTCCGGCTTGCCGATGATAAAGAAACGGCGGCTTTGAACGATCTGGCCGGCCGTCTGCGTGACTGGGATGGCGGACTGGATGCACAGGCGCTGCAATCGCTGGTTTTTGCCGTGGGCAAGGAACATGGATTCGAGCCGCTGCGCGATTGGTTCAAAGCGATTTACGAGGTGCTGCTGGGGGCATCCCAAGGGCCGCGTTTTGGTGGGTTCATTGCGCTTTACGGTGTAGATGAAACCGTCGATCTGATCGAAAGGGCGCTTGCGGGCGGGTTGGTGGCGCACTGATTTGTGATTTGAACGGATTGGTTCTGGGCTTACCTTTGTAACAGGAGGGTAAAGCCATGAAGCCATGAAACATATATTTGCAGTCGTTATAGCGGTGGGATTGTTGTCCGGATTGGCCGCGCCAAGCCTTGCGGAAGAACGTAGCCCGGCGATTGAAGAGGTGATCTCGTCGCAAATCCGCGCCTTTCTGAGCGATGATTTTGTCACGGCGTTCACTTTTGCCTCGCCTGATTTGCAGCGCCTGTTCCGAACACCGGAACGCTTTGGCGCGATGGTCATGAACGGTTATCCGATGGTCTGGCGGCCATCGAAAATCGAGTTCATGTCGCTGGAAAACATCAATGGACAACTGGTGCAGCGGGTTCTGATTGCCGATGCACAAGGCAGTTATTTCGTGGCGGAATACACCATGATAAAAGGTGAGGACGGCTGGCAAATTCGCGGCGTCCGGATTGAACGCGCAGCGGAAATGTCGGTTTAACCTGGGGTGAAGTATATAACCGCCACACTGATGATCGAAAATGACATTAGCGCCATCAGCATCCCTGCGCGTTTGGCATAGGCCGGATCCATCGGTGTGCCCCCTTTGGCGGCGCGCAGGCCGCGCAAGTTCAAGTCGATGGACAGGCCGGTCAGAATGACCACAAAGCCGATTTTTGCCAGAAACAGCGGGTCGGACGTGGCGTTGTTATAGCCCGCCCACAACCAGATCCCGGACGCCCACAACAAGACAATCGCCCCGAAAGCAACCCGGCCAAGCGCGCCTTGCGCCTGCCTTAGCGCGCCAATCGCCGGTCCCTCGGCCTTTGCGGCCCGCAGGCCCAACACCATGTTCGCCGCCCCGATTCCCACGCCAACGGCCAAGGCCAGAAAGTGGATGATTTTCAAAAGTTCCAGCATGATTTCCCCCTGTTCAAGTCGTCAGACCATAGCCTCGGTGCGATTTTTGTCAAATTTTATACTACTTTTAGCCAAGTTAACGGAAAATTAGCCTCATCACGCTAAAAGCCCCCCCATCGGTTTTCATAGGTGGATGATGCAGGCCGATTTTGTGAATTTTATTCGATGAAGCCCCGCATTTCGGGGGCGATCCGTTTTCAGGGTCGTTGACCAGGCTATTTCCAGAAAGGGATTTTGAATGAACAAGGCAATTACCGATGGTGTGGACCTGATGCCACCAAGTTTTGGCGACGGGTTGAATGTTTGGTCAAATCAGGATGGAACCCCGGGTTCCACAACCTATGACACCAGCGGCACGGCGGTGATCGTGCCAGCGGATTCCGATTTTGGCACCTGTCTGGAGATTTTCAAAACCGACACGGTGCAAAAGCTGCGCTATACGGGGCAGACTCCGGTTCTTCCGGGGTGTTATCTGCGGGTCACGGCGCGTGTTAAAGCCATGAGTGGCAATCTGGCGACCTTGCGCATTGCCGGTTGGGCGGGTGCGCTTGGCGGGGCGCATGTGACCGGGCTGGTGGAAACCGGCAGCGAAACCACGCTGACGACTTACGGCGATGTTGTTGAAATCACTGCGATTATCGGCGCGGGCAACCGCACGGGTGTTGACATGGTTTGGGGCGCAACACCGGTTTACGGCCATTTCGGGCTGGACATGACTGGCCCTGACGGCGGCGTGGTGCGGATCGAAAGCATCAAGGTTGAAGATGCGACAAACGTCTTTTACCGCAAGCTGATGGATTGGGTCGATGTGCGCGATTTCGGGGCAATCGGTGACGGTGTCGCTGATGACAGCGCCGCGTTTGAAGCCGCCGATGTGGCGGCAGGTGGGCGCACGATTTTGGTATCGGAAGGCGTATACAATCTGGCGGCCCACACGACCTTGCAATCCAAGGTGCGCTTTGAAGGCACGGTAACGATGCCAGCCAATATCCGCCTTGCGCTGATCCAGAATTTCGATCTGCCGACTTATGTGGAGGCGTTCGGCGACGAGGAACTTGCCCTCAAGAAAGCCCTGCAGGCCCTGTTCAACTATACCGATCACGAATCGCTTGATATGGGCGGGCGGCGGATCAAGCTGACAGCCCCTTTGGATGTGCACGGCGTGGTCGAAAATCAGGACAGCTTTGCCAATCGGCGTGTCCTGCGCAATGGCCAGCTTGAATCCGATGGTTCCACCGCTTGGGACACCGAGGTTTTGACCTCGCTTGCCAATTACAGCGCGGGCTTGCCCACGCGCCTGAGCAACGTGGCCAACATCTCGCAAATTCCGGTTGGCTCCCTGGTTGAGGGCACGGGTGTCGGGCGCGAGGTTTATGTGCGTGCGAAAAACGTGGCGGCGGGAACGATCACGCTAAGCCTGCCGCTTTATGGTGCCCCGGCCCAGCAGACCTATACGTTCAGCCGGTTCAAGTATTTGTTGGATTTCAGCGGCTTCACATTCTTGCAACGCTTCAACATCGATGACGTGGAATTCCTGTGTCAGGGCAAGTGTTCAGCCCTGATGCTGCCCGATGACGGGCTGGCCTTTCAGGTGCGCGATTGCTTCATCACGGCACCGCTTGATCGCGGTATCACTTCGACCGGTTCGGGCTGTGCTGGCTTG
>JAADIC010000321.1 GCA_013151535.1 Alphaproteobacteria bacterium
CAAGACCGCCAGCCAGACCGACGCGATCTATTGCCGCCGTTGTATCCCGCGCAAAGCCAGAATTGACCTGATCTATCAGGCCAATCGCACGCTTTGCCTGGATATTTGGCTGATGGCGAAAACAGCGGCGAAAATGCTGCCGTTTTAGGGATCAAATTGCCTTCAATGCCCCGGCAACCACCTGTTTTTCTTCAGGTTTTGTCTCGGGCAGGTCTCGCAGGAACCCAGCGAAACGATCCCGCAACTCAGGGCGACGAAGGGCAAAATCAACCGTTGCCTCCAGAAAGCCGGCCTTGGAGCCGCAATCATAACGCGTGCCTTCAAAGCGATAACCGTAAACGTTATCTTCTTGCATGGCGGTGCGGTTGATCGCATCGGTCAACTGGATTTCACCACCTACACCGGGATCAGTCCGGCGCAATTCACGCATCACGGACGGGGTCAGAATATAGCGGCCAACCACCGCCAGACGCGACGGCGCATCGGCAATCGACGGTTTTTCCACCAGACCACGCGCCGCCACCAGACGGTTCATATCATCTTTGACATCCAGAACACCGTAAGATGAAATCTGGTCGTCCGGCACTTCCATAACGCCAACCATATTGCCGCGGGTTTCTTCCCAGGCCTCGACCATTTGTTGCAGGCAGGGCTTTTCAGCCGCGATCACATCGTCCGGCAGCAACACCGCGAACGGCTCATTTGCAATAAAACGATGTGCACAAGCCACCGCATGGCCAAGACCCTTGGCCTTTTTCTGGCGAATATAGGCGATTGCACCGCTTTCCATATCGGTCTGGCGCAATTCTTCCAACAGCTCGGTTTTACCCTTCTTTCGCAAGGTTTTTTCAAGCTGTGGGGCGTTGTCAAAATAATCCTCAAGCGCGCTTTTCCCGCGCGAGGTGACAAAAATGAACTCCTTGATTCCCGCCGCGCGCGCCTCGTCGATACAATACTGGATCAGCGGACGATCAACCAAAGGCAGGATTTCTTTGGGGATGGACTTGGTCGCAGGCAAAAACCGTGTCCCCAAACCAGCCACCGGAAAAATCGCTTTTGTAATTCTTTGTCGCATAACTCCCCCCGCAACTCGGCACTCAAATCAGCTACTGTTTACAACAAACGTTATCAAGGCAGGAATACCCGCCGTCAAAGATTCGTTAACGTTGTTTTTTAAGGCGGTTTAGAACGAAATGCGCTTTGGTTTCAATCAACTTAACGTGGTAACGCTGCGTCAAACCCCCTCGCTGACCCGCACCAGATACTGGCCATACTGGGTTTTCAGGTAAGGTTCCGCCTGCCTCAGAAGCTCGGCCTTGGTGATCCAGCCGTTTAGATATGAAATTTCTTCGGGGCAACTAATCTTCAGATTCTGCCGCTTTTCAATGGTGCGAATAAAATCCGCCGCCTCCAGCAGGCTGTCATGGGTGCCGGTATCAAGCCAGGCAAAACCGCGCCCCAGACGTTCCACATTCAGCTTGCCCGCCTCGCGATATATGTTCAGCAAATCGGTGATTTCAAGCTCGCCGCGTGGCGATGGTTTCACCTGTCGCGCCAGTTGCGGCGCGTCACCATCGAGATAATAAATCCCCGTCACCGCGAACGACGATTTCGGCGCTTCCGGCTTTTCCACCAGCGACAGAACCTTGCCGTCCGTGTCAAACTCCACCACGCCGTAGCGTTCAGGATCGGACACCTGATAGCCAAACACCGTGCCCCCTTCGGGCCGTGCATCGGCCGCCTTGAGCTTGGCCGATAACCCCTCGCCGAAAAAAACATTGTCGCCCAGCACAAGCGTCGAAGGTGCGCCGTCCAGAAACCGTTCGGCCAACAGATAGGCCTGCGCCAGACCGTCCGGTGTGGGCTGCTCGATATAGGTGAAATCCATGCCCCACTGGCTGCCATCCCCAAGCAGATCGCGGTAAAGCGGCAGATCGCGCGGGGTCGAGATGATCGCCACCTCGCGAATATGGCTCAACATCAGAACCGACAGCGGATAATAGACCATCGGCTTGTCATAAAGCGGTAAAAGCTGTTTGGAGACCATATGCGTGATCGGATACAACCGCGTCCCCGAGCCGCCTGCCAGAATAATCCCCTTGCGCCGTTTGATCGTCATTTGCCAGCCTCCAATACCTTTAACACATCTTTCAATCCAGCCTGCCAGTCCGGCTGTTCAATACCATAAACCGCGTTAATCTTCCCGCAATCCAGAACCGAATTCGCCGGGCGTTTAGCTGGTGTCGGGTATTCGCTTGACGGAATACGGTTGACCTTGGTTGCCATCCCCGCACCTGCGAAAATCGCCTCGGCAAAATCCGCCCACGCGCATTTTGGTGCACCGGCATAATGAAACACCCCGCTCTCCGCGCGCCCGTCGTGAAAAGCCCGCGCCATCACCAGCAACGCCGCCGCAATTCCCGCCGCTGGTGTTGGCCCGCCGAACTGAACCACATTCAATTCATCGCGCATGGCCCCGAGGCGCAGCATAGTCTTGACAAAATTCGCACCGTAAGGCGAAAACACCCAAGCCGTGCGCAGAACCGCATGCGGCCCGCCCGCGCCCAAAACGCCAACCTCGCCCGCCAGTTTCGTGCGCCCATAGGCCCCTTGCGGGTTCGGTTTGTCATCCTCAAGCCAAGGCCTCTCACCCCTGCCATCAAACACATAATCCGTCGAGATATGCAAAAACGGCAGGTCCCGCCGCGCCGCTTCACGCGCCATGGCCATGGGGCTGCCGCCATTGACCAGCCGCGCGCTCTGGCGATCCTCCTCGGCCTTATCCACTGCCGTGTAAGCCGCCGCATTCATCACCACATCCGCATCGGTTTCGGCAATTCGCGCCGCACAGGCCAGCGGGTTGGTCAAATCCGCTTCATCGCGCGCCAAAAACTGCGCCTCGATCCCTTCCGCCGCACATAATTTCGCCAGAGATCGCGCCACTTGCCCCGTCTTGCCAAACACCAACAACCGCATATCAACCCCCAAGCCCAAGACGTGACTGCACATGCCCGCGCGCCTGAATGGCCTGCCACCAGTCGCGATTGTCCAGATACCAGCGCACGGTTTGCCGCAAACCCTGATCCAGCGTCACACTCGGCTCCCAACCCAGATCACGCTCGATCTTGCTGGCGTCAATTGCATAGCGCAAATCATGCCCGGGCCGATCCGCCACAAAGGTAATCAAATCCGCATGGGGCACACCGCCCGGGTGCTCCTCATCCAGAATGGCACAAAGTGCCCGTACCAGATCAATATTCGTCGCCTCAGCATTGCCACCAATATTATAGGTCTCGCCCACAGCACCCTTGCATACCACCAGCAACAAGGCCCGCGCGTGATCCTCCACATTCAGCCAGTCACGTACATTCACGCCCTGCCCGTAAACCGGAATATCCTTGCCCGCCAAACCGTTCAGAATAACCACCGGAATCAGCTTTTCAGGGAAATGATAGGGGCCGTAATTGTTGGAGCAATTGGTCAGAACAAACGGCAGCCCATAAGTCTCACCCCAAGCCCGCACCAGATGATCGCTGGCCGCCTTGGAGGCGGAATAGGGCGAGTTCGGCGCATAAGGCGTGTCCTCGGTGAACAACCCTTTCGCGCCCAAAGTGCCATAAACCTCGTCGGTCGAGATGTGGTGAAAGCGAAACCCACCGGGTCGCCCGCAGCCTTCCCAAAAGGCCCGCGCCGCTTCCAAAAGCGTGTAAGTGCCGGTCACATTGGTTTCGATAAAGGCACCCGGGCCGTCAATCGAGCGGTCCACATGGCTTTCCGCCGCCAGATGCATCACACAATCAGGCCGATGCCTCGCAAATACCAGATCGAGCGCCGCGCGGTCGCAAATATCCACCTGCTCGAACGCATAGCGTGCGTTGCCTGACACGCTCGCAACATTGCTCAGCGAGGCCGCATAAGTCAGCTTATCAAGGTTAACAACCTCATGCCCATCGGCAATCGCCTGGCGCAATCACGGCCGAGCCGATAAACCCCGCCCCACCTGTCACCAACAGCTTCATGATCCACCCTCATAGGTGAAAGGCGAGGTCCAATCGGCAAATTTCGGCGCAATCTTGTCCTTGTCGGAAAGCTGCACCGCCCCCACGTCACCCCAGTCAATCGCCAACACCGGATCATCCCAGATCACTGCGCCATCAGCCTCGGCATTGTAGAAACCATCCGCCTTATAAATCACATGCGTGTCCGCCAGCAGCGTCACAAACCCGTGCAAAAACCCGCGCGGCACCAGAATTTGTGCGCCGTTCTCAGCCGAGATTTCGGCGCTGATCCACTTGCCAAAATCCGGCGAACCAATCCGCACATCCACCGCCACATCCAGAATGGCTCCGCGCACCACCCGCACCAGTTTCGCCTGCGCAAACGGTGGTGCCTGATAATGCAGCCCGCGCAACGTGCCCACCTCGCGCGACAGGCTTTCATTGTCTTGCACAAAGTCAAACTCAAGCCCCGCGCCCTGCATGGCACGCCGGCTCCAGCTTTCGCTAAAAAACCCCCGCCCGTCGCCAAACCGGCGTGGCGTCAGGATTTTCACGTCTTCGATAAGCGTTGAAACAACGTCCATGAACTCAACCCACCCAATACTTGCGGCGGTTATGGCGGCACTTGTGGGCGAAAATAGGGCAGGGGTTCAGGGTTTTTCATCCATTTCGGGGAAAGTATATCGGAAAGTACAACAGGAACCGCCCGCCAGAATGGTCTGATCCCGGCTAAGGCGCGCCTGTGGGTTAAACCCCTCAACCATCGCCTTGTCGCGATTGCAGGACAAAACCGCGCCCAGTTCGGCAATGCCGAGTGCTCGGTACATATCCGCATACCGGCAGCGGGTCACATCAAAATCCACCTTGGCTTCACTTTGCTCCAGAACCTCGATCTCAAGCGCCCCGCCCTTGCTCCAGAACTGCAACGTCTCCATAAACGCCGCCGCCCCATCGCCATATTCCGCCGCCAGAGTCGCACCCTGCTCATGGGCCAGCCCGACAATCACATCGCTGACAATCGCCACAACCTCGTCCCGGCCAAACGCCTCGGCCAGTGCCTCGATCACCGGCGCAAGAATACGCGCCTCAGCCTCGCGGCGCTTCAACACGCCAATGTCCTGCGTCAATGTATCGGGAAAATCATCAGCCATTTCAGCCTCCTGTCAAAACGGGCAGACAGCCTCAAACCGAACCCTTGCCCCACCGCTCGGATGGTAAAGCGTCAGGCTTTCTGAATGCAACATCAGACGCGGCCCGGCACCATCGCCGTAAAACCGATCCCCCAAAATCGGATGGCCGATTTCCCTCAGATGCACCCGCAACTGATGCGACCGCCCAGTTTTCGGAAACAACCGCAGCCGCGTCTGCCCATGCCCGCGCCCGATCACCTGCCAACGGGTCAGTGCCGTCTTACCGGTCTCAAAACAAACCTTCTGCAAAGGCCGGTTTGGCCAGTCAACAATCAATGGCAGATCAACCTCGCCCACGTCCCCCTCGACCACACCCGCAACCTCGGCGACATAGGTTTTCTCCATATGGCGACGCTCAAACTGCAATCCCAAATGCCGCTGCGCCGCCTTGTTCAGCGCAAACACCATCAACCCCGAGGTGTCCATATCCAGCCGATGCACCAGCAACGCATCCCCAAATTCTGCCTTCACCCGGCTTTCCAGACAATCCGCATGCTCGCCAGCCTTGCCCGGCACCGACAAAAGGCCCGCAGGCTTGTCCACCAACAACAAATCCGCATCCCGATGCACAACCACCAGCGGCCCCACAGGCGGCGCATATTCAAACGCTTTCATTGTTCCTCAAATACTCAAACCTTCACCCGCTCGGATTTTGGATCATACATCGGCCGCAAAGACACCCGCGCCTTCACCCTAACCCCGGCCACATCAATCTCGTAATCCGAGGCCAGAACCTCATCCACACTCTCGCCCTTACACGGCACATAGCCCATGCCAACCGCCCCGCCCAGCGTATGGCCGTAATTGCCCGAGGACAGATAGCCGACAATCTCGCCATCCCTGAGAATCGGTTCGTTGTGATACAGCAACGGCTCGGCATCCATCAAAAGAAACTGTAACAAACGGGCATCCAGCCCGTTTTCCTTCTTGCGCAGAACCGCGTCGCGGCCAATGAAATCGGGCTTGGAGGTCTTGACGGCAAAGCCCAACCCGGCCTCAAGCACATGATCTTCGCAGGTGATATCATGGCCAAAATGCCGGAAACCCTTTTCGATCCGGCAGCTATCCATCATATGCATGCCGCACAGCTTCAGACCAAAATCCTGCCCGGCCTCGAGCAAAACCTCAAACACATGGCCGCACATATCGCTGGAAACATATACTTCCCAGCCCAATTCCCCCACATAGGAAACCCGATGCACCCGCGCCAGCCCCATGCCAATCTCGATCTCCTGCGCCGTACCAAACGGATTGACCGCATTGGAAAAATCCGCTGGCGACACCGCTTGCAGCAGCGCCCGTGCATTCGGCCCCATCAC
>JAADIC010000137.1 GCA_013151535.1 Alphaproteobacteria bacterium
CCGGGTGGTTGATGAACATGGCATTGAATGCGCCCCCGGTGGGGTTGGTGAGCTGCAAATCCGGGGCCGCTCGATCATGTTGGGGTATTACAAAAACCCCCAAGCCAACGCCGGGAGCTTTGACGGTGACTGGTTCCGCACCGGTGATCTGTTCGTGAAAGACGCTGATGGCTATCACCGCATCGTTGGCCGGCTCAAGGAAATGATTAAACGAGCTGGCGAAAACATTTCCGCCAGCGAAGTCGAAGCCGCCCTGCGCGAAGCCCCGGAAATCGCGGAAGCCGCTGCCATTGCCGTGCCGGACGAGAGGCGGCGCGAAGAGGTGATGGTGCTGGTCAAGCTGTCGGAAGGCGTGAACCGCGCTGATTTTCCACCAGACACGGTTAAATCCCACGCGGCATCCCGTTTGGCCAGCTTCAAGCAACCGAGATATCTTATCTATGTCGATGAATTCCCCAGAACCCCGACTAACAAGATTGCTAAATCCAGGATACACCCGAGATGGCCGCTGGACGAGGTTTTTGACCTGTCACAAAACCGCCCGCTTGAGAAGCCAGAGTGGGATACATTGTTTGCATCCTGATTTGGCAGACCGGGCGGGATCGAGGGGCTGCCGACATACACTATTTGGCACCATTTGGCACCGTTTTGCACTGGCTTCCCCCACAAAAAGCACCTGCATAATTTTGGAGCGGCTCCAACTATGTGTAAGTCATTGATTTTGTGATGGTGGGCGACCCTGGAATCGAACCAGGCGTGGGTCACCCCGGGGGAGTTACAGTCCCCTGCCGCACCTTGCAGCCCGTCGCCCGTTCTGCAATCGCCCTTTCGGACCCTCGCGAACAGGCGTGTGGATACGCATGGCGGCGGCGCGCGTCAACCTCAAAATCCAACCTCAAAATCCATCGCGCGCATCTGCCTGCGCTTGTTATTAGCCGCGCTGCGTGGCATGGGGGGAAATCAGCAAAAACAGGCGTAAAAATGGCCCCCCGGAACAAGAAAAAACCCCTTTGGGTCGTGGAAAAGGAAAAACAGCGCAAGGGCGAAGGGCCGGATAATCTGTGGCTGTTCGGCCTGCATGCGGTGCGCGATGCTTTGCGCAACCCGAAACGTGAAAAACTGCGCCTTGTGGTAACCAAGAACGCCCATGACAAGCTGGCCGAGGATATAGCGGCGTCCGGCATAGAGCCCGAACTGACCGAGCCGCGCAATTTCAACGTACCACTTGATGCGCAATCGGTGCATCAGGGGGCCGCGATCGAGGTTTTGCCGCTGGTCTGGGGCTCGGTTTCCGAAATTTGCGCCACCCGGGGCGATGCGCCCTTGGTCTTGCTGCTGGATCGGGTGACGGATCCGCATAATGTCGGCGCGATCCTGCGCTCGGCCGAGGTGTTCGGGGCGCGGGCGGTGATTGCGCCCTTGCGCCACTCGGCACCGGAAACCGGTGCCTTGGCCAAGACCGCCTCGGGCGCGTTGGAGCGCCAGCCTTATCTGCGGATTGGAAACCTGTCCAATGCTATGAAATCATTGAAAGAAATGGGGTATTTCCTGATCGGACTAGATGGCACGGCGGCAGAGACCCTGCCCCATGTGCTGGATAAACTGCCGCCCGTGGCCACTGCGCTGGTGCTGGGGGCCGAGGGGCCGGGCCTGCGCCATCTGACCAAGGAAAACTGCCATACATTGGCGAAAATCCGCTTTGCCGGGGCGTTTGGTTCGCTGAATGTATCCAACGCCGCGGCGGTCGGGTTGTATGAGGTGGCGCGGCGGTGCCCGGAATAACTTCAATTTCACATTTGCTTTACTAAATCTTTAAACATTCCGGTTCATGCTTATTTTACCCCCAGAGGCGAAAAATTGGAACATGCGCCTCACCATCACTGTCCCTCGTTCCACACTCGCGCCCGCCGCCCCCCCGCAGCGGGCGCTTTTTTGTCATCCCGATCACTGTCGCCCGAAAACAACCGATAACCAAAAACGCCCGGATTGCCATAAATCAGATATGGAAGGCCGCGTAAGATACAGGTGCTAATCCCGATCGAAACTTTGGACAGCCACAGGTGGTTTGCGTTTTGTCTTGGTACCGGATTTGCGCGCCATCTTAGCTTGTTTAGCTTTTAGCGCCCGCAATCCCGCCTCATAGATGCGGATAACCCGCCCCAGACTGGCCGAAAGCGCCTTGATATACGCGATCTCGGGCGCAATCGCCGCCTTGTAGCTGCGCATCGCCTTTTTCTTGGGATCAAGGCTGATGCGCGCACCCGGCGCTGTGCCATACATTTTCACACCCGCCACGACCTTGCGGTATTCTGTGCGCGTCAGCTTGAAACCGAACTGGTACCAGCTCACGCTCTCCCAGAAAGCCTTCTGGTCGCGTTTCATTCTGCGGATATCTCGCGCGATTTTGTGCTGCGCTTTCTTAAACCCTTTGATGCGGGACTGAAAACGGGAAATGGCCGATTTGACTGATGATTTGGAGGTGTTGATCCGTGTTCCAGCATTGAGTTTTGAAGCATCGGATTTCATGAAACGTTTCATCTGGCCATAGGTACGGTCGTAATTGACCGCGTATTTGCGCGTCGAATTGGTGGTGTATTTGCGCGCCGCCTTCGCCTGATCCGGGTTTTTGTAGCGCTGGGATTTCGCCTTGTTGGTCGCGGTCCTTATCTTGCCGACCTCCCGTTTCATCGATTTGCTGAAGCGGTTATAGGCAGAACTGGCGGCAGCCGCCATGCGAGGAATGCCGGTCAGTATCAGCATCGAAAGTGATGCCACGAAGTGTCTTCGATTGATTTTCATTGTGATGCCTCCTGTCTTTTGCGAGGCTGTGCCAGAACCTCGATAAGAGCCCTGTTCGCGCCATCACTACCATAAATACGCATCCAAATACAGATTTAATCGACGCTTCCCTTTCGGCGCAGGCTTGCTAGTCTTGGCCGCATGACCAAAACGCCCTCCAACGATCTGCTGCGCAAAATCCTGAAGGAAAGCAAAACCTTTGCTTGTGTCGGGCTGTCGATGAACCCGATCCGGCCCAGTTATTTCGTGGCGCGCTATTTGTCGCTCAAGGGGTTTCGCATCATTCCGATCAATCCCGGCCATGCTGGCGAGGTTCTGTTTGGCGAGGTTATCCGCGCCGATCTTGCCGCAATCCCCAAGGATATCCAGATTGACGTCGTCGATATTTTCCGCCGCTCCAAACATGTGCTGCCTATTGTCAAGCTGGCGCTGGCGCAGTTTCCTGAGCTTAAGACCATCTGGATGCAGATCGGGGTTGAGAACGCCGAGGCGGCGGAACTGGCCACGGCGCGCGGGGTTCAGGTGATCCAGAACCGCTGCCCGAAGATCGAAAACCAGCGCTTGTTTGGTGAGC
>JAADIC010000310.1 GCA_013151535.1 Alphaproteobacteria bacterium
GCCTGCAGACATAAAACGCGTCCTGCATTCCATCGCCAGGGGTAAACACCCAAAACTGGCAGTGCCGTGTAAAGTTGCAACGGGTGCGCATCTGGTAAGGGAGTGGAACGGTCGAACTTATCAGGTAGAAGTACTGGAAGCGGGCTTCCGTATGGACGGCCGGGAGTATGGTTCGCTGACAGCGATTGCCAAAAAGATCACGGGGGCCAACTGGTCAGGTCCACGGTTCTTCGGATTGAACGGCGCCTGAGATGCAAAAAATCCGCTGTGCCATATACACCCGTAAATCCTCCGAAGAAGGATTAGAACAGGAGTTTAACTCACTGGATGCCCAGCGGGAAGCTTGCGTAGCCTACGTCACCAGCCAGAAACACGAGGGCTGGATTGCGCTGGCGGATCAATATGATGACGGTGGTATTTCGGGGGGAACACTGGAACGCCCCGCACTCAAACGCCTGATGCAGGATATCGATGATGGTCTGGTGGACCAGATTGTGGTTTACAAGATTGATCGGCTGACCAGATCGCTCGGGGATTTTGCCAGACTGGTTGACCGACTGGACGCGGCGAATGCCTCTTTCGTCTCCGTCACCCAGTCGTTCAATACGGCAACCAGCATGGGGAGGCTGACTTTGAATGTATTGTTGAGCTTTGCCCAGTTTGAGCGCGAAGTTACAGCTGAAAGGATCAGGGATAAGATCGCGGCGTCTAAGAAAAAGGGCATGTGGATGGGCGGGATGGTGCCGCTTGGGTATAACGCGGCTGGCCGTACACTGGAGATCAATCAGTGCGAGGCAGAAACAATTCGAACCCTGTACCGCCTCTATCGCAAATACAGGACAGTCAGAGAAGTTGCTCAAAAAGCCGATTTTCTGGGCCTGCGTTCAAAGAAACGGACAAGCTCGAAGGGGGTTCAGTCCGGCGATATCGCTCTGGATCGTGGCCATATCCATCATATCCTGACCAATCCTATATATGCCGGGCGAATACGTCATCGCGATAAAACCTATGAGGGGCTGCATGAAGCGATTATTGAGCCTGCGATTTGGAATGATGTTCAGACGAAGCTGCAAGTGAAAGCGGCTTACCGTCGGGGTGATAGCAAAAAGGCAAGAGACCCGTCCCCTCTGATTGGCAAACTCTTTGATGAAACCGGTGATCGGTTTACGCCGAGCCATTCAAACAAGCGAGGCAAACGCCATCGGTATTATGTATCCCACCGCCTGGTGAAACAGGCAGGGGAGAAAGACCTGTCGGGCTGGCGACTGCCTGCATTGCAACTGGAGCAGCAGATAACCAAAACGATGCAGGATCATCTGGCCATCGTCGCAACATCCGCAATGGCGAAAGACCTGACATCAGTTGAAATTGTCCGGATCAGAGCTGAAGTGGAGTTGGTAGGTCTGAAGCAGAAGAAGCTGTTTGCGTTGATCGAGCGGATCGATATTGCTGCAGGAAGTATGCTAATCCGACTGAACGGTGATGCGGTGACAGCCCTTCTGCAAATCGATCCTGATCGTCTGATAGCAGAGGCGCTGAACATCACCAGATCGTTCCAAATGCGTAAACGCGGTGTTGAGACAAAACTGATTATCGGAGATAGGCCAGCGGAGCTCGATGATGCTCTGATCCGCAATATCGCCAATGCACATCACTGGTTCGCAATGATTAAGTCAGGGAAAACCTTCGACGATATCGCTGCCACGGAAGCGACTTCCAAGCGCCGCATCCAGCAGGTTATCGAATGGGCATTGCTGGCACCGGACATTGTCCGGATGATCGTTGGAGGGCGCCAGCCAATCGGTCTTACCTCGAATTGGCTGTTGCGTCATACGCTGCCGACCGACTGGAATGAACAGCGCCAGCTTATTGCCTCGCTTTGAGATTTTGGCGGCAAACCCACGATCCTAAACATTCCATATGTGTATCGCCGAAATGGCCTGCCGAGACTTTGCCTGGATACTGGCTGTTTTTAGCGCCAGCGTAGCGTCTCTCCTGCGAACCCGCATAGCTAACCCGCGGAAAACACGCAGATTTACCGCGCCAAAACGCATGCTCTCTAATCTTCGGAAGTGTTTGGCTGGGACGGTAGGATTCGAACCTACGATCTGCGCTACCAAAAAGCGTTGCCCTACCACTAGGCCACGTCCCAACGTGTTGCGCTATTTACGCGCTACAAACCTGTTCTTCAAGCCCCAATTTGCCGGGATTGTGATAGATTTTCGCGGTGTTTGGTGGCTTGGCGTCAAAGCCTTTCGGCTGGGTCAATCCAACCCCGCAAACTGGCTACCAGCGATATCTGGAGGCAAATCCTTTGACTTGAATGATCGCTCGCAGGGGTTCGAAATCCGGGTCTTCTGAATCAAGCAAATCGAATTCATAGCCGAAATCAACCAACATTATATCATCCAGAACACCCGCGTCCGGGATGTCCAACGCGCGGATTTCGCTTTTGCAGTCGGGCGCAAGGCATGCCTTCCCCGGGATGTCGTTGCGAAATAGCGGCAGCAACAGGTTTTTTCCATCAACGCTGATGACGAGCGTTACCAGAATCTCCTTGAAGTCTTCGCCTTCAGTTTTTGCATAGGTCACCGAAAGTTTTGCGGCAGATTTGCTTTCGATCCGCCCGTCATTGTTCTTTGTGAAACTGCAATTGAAACCAACAACATCTATGAGCGCGCCTTGCGGGTCATAGCGCTGCCAATAACAATGCCCGGGGTTGTATCTTGGCCCGCTGTTCAGCGGAACAACCGGGGCCCAGGCGACGTAGTCTTGCGTTTTCCCGCCGATCTCTACCGTCATTGTCGCGGGAATGCGGACATAGAAGGGCCCCCTTCGCATTTTCATGCAAAATGACCCCTGAAACATGTCGTCGATGATGGATTTTGTCGAAATGCATTCGGAGGCGTCGAGCTGTTGGGCCGAGGCCGTGAAAGGGAGTGAGATGAATAAAAAAGCGAGTGCGGCAATTATTTTACGCATGGTTTCTCCAATAAATGAAACAGGTCTCAAACTTACCCCTCTCCAATTATTTCGCAAGATCGAAAAGTCACCCTTTGCCGTTCCCGGCATTGTCGCGCGGTGGGACACAGGGTAATGCCAGCTCATGGAACGCTTTGACGTGGTGATAATTGGTGCAGGTGCCGCCGGAATGATGTGCGCGCTCGAGGCTGGGCGGCGTTCGCGGCGGGTTTTGCTGGTGGATCACAACATAAGCGCTGGCGACAAGATCAGGATTTCTGGTGGCGGGCGCTGCAATTTCACCAATATGCATATCGAGGGCGCGGCCTATCTGTCGCAAAACCCGAAATTTGCTCTGTCGGCGCTCAAGCGCTTCAGTCAATGGGATTTCATTGATCGGCTGGCAGCGCATGGCATCAAGTGGCATGAAAAGACGCTGGGGCAGTTGTTTTGCGACGGCTCGGCGCGCCGAATCGTGGACATGCTGCTGGCCGATATGGCGGTGGCAGGCGTGGTTTTGCGGCTGGGTGTGAAGGCTGCGAGCGTTCGGCGCGAGGGCGACGGCTTTATGCTGAATGTGGGCGGTAACGTCCTGCGCACATCCTCGCTGGTCGTCGCCACGGGCGGTATGTCGATCCCGAAAATGGGGGCAAGCGGCTTTGGCTATGACATCGCGCGGCAATTCGGGCTGGCGCTGGTTGAAACGCAGCCGGGCCTTGTGCCGCTGACGTTTGATGCGGCGACTTTGGCCGATCTGAAACCGCTGGCGGGGCTGTCTTGCAATGCGGCGGTGTCGTGCAATGGCGCGCGGTTTGAGGAAGGCTTGCTGTTCACCCATCGCGGCCTATCTGGCCCTTCGATCCTGCAAATCTCGTCCTATTGGCGGCAGGGCGATGCAATCTCGGTTGATCTGATGCCGGGCGGCGATGGGCTGGCGTTTTTGCGCGCCGCCAAACAGGAACGCGGGCGGCAATCGCCGGCGCGGGTTCTGGCGGAAATCCTGCCCAGGCGGCTGGCGCAACTTGTGGCGCGGGCTGTGCCCGAGGGGCGCAATATGGCGGATTTATCCGATGCTGAATTGGCAGCTCTGACCAGCGCGCTCAAAGACTGGCGGCTGATCCCGTCAGGCAGCGAGGGGTATCGCACTGCCGAGGTGACGCTGGGCGGGGTTTCAACCGGTGATCTGTCCTCCAAAACCATGCAGGCGCGCGCCGTGCCCGGCCTTTATTTCATCGGCGAGGTGGTGGATGTGACTGGCTGGCTGGGGGGGTATAATTTCCAATGGGCGTGGTCCAGCGGCTGGGCGGCGGGGCAGGTGGCCTGAACGCCCTCCCTATAAAATCAGTCAATTGACATTCCGTTGCGCGCCCCTTCAACTGCCCCCCAAACCACCCCCCGCAAAGGATCACCCCATGCCCCATATCAACCGTTTTGCCGATCTGCACGCCGAAATCACCGAATGGCGGCGGGATTTTCACGAGAATCCTGAACTGCTCTATGATTGTGAGCGCACTGCGGGGATTGTGGCTGATAAACTGGCCACGTTCGGTTGTGACAGCATCAAGACCGGCATTGGCCGCACTGGCGTTGTCGCTGTCATCAAGGGCAAAACCAACATTTCCGGCAAGGTGATTGGCCTGCGCGCCGATATGGATGCGCTGCCGATATTCGAGGCCACGGGTCTGGAGTATAAATCCAAGACCGAAGGCAAGATGCACGCTTGCGGCCATGACGGCCACACCGCGATGCTGCTGGGGGCGGCGAAATATCTGGCCGAGACCCGCAATTTTGACGGCACGGCGGTGGTGATCTTCCAGCCCGCCGAAGAGGGCGGTGCGGGTGGCAAAGAAATGGTCGATGACGGCATGATGGAGGAATTCGGTATTCAGGAGGTTTACGGCATGCACAATATGCCGGGCTACCCGGTCGGTGAATTTGCCATCCGCCCGGGCGCGTTTTTCGCCGCTGCCGATCAGTTTACCATTGATATCGAGGGCAAGGGTGGCCACGCCGCCAAGCCGCATGAAAGCATTGATACCACGCTGGTGGGGGCGCAAATTGTGATCGCGCTGCAATCCATTGCGTCGCGCAATGCCGATCCTCTGAAGGCGCTGGTGGTCTCTGTCACCAGCTTTCGCACCGAAAGCGACGCTTACAACGTGATCCCGCAACATGTGCAGTTGCGCGGCACCGTGCGCACCATGGACAAGGGCGTGCAGGACATGGCCGAGGCCAATATCAGCCGCGTGGCACTGGCCACGGCTGAGGCGTTCGGGGCAACGGCCAAGGTTGATTACCATCGCGGTTATCCGGTGATGGTCAATTCCGATGCCCAGACCGAATTTGCTGTTGAAGTGGCGAAAAAGGTGGCTGGTGAAGGGCGTGTCAAAGACGATGCGGCGATGATTATGGGGGCCGAGGATTTCTCGTATATGCTGGAAAGCCGCCCCGGTGCTTATATTCTGGTCGGCAACGGTGACACCCCCATGTGCCATCATCCGGCGTATAATTTCGATGACGAGGCGATTCCGGCGGGCTGTTCTTATTGGGCAACTCTGGTCGAAACCGCCATGCCAGCGGGTTGACGCGACGATTTGCTTAGGGGCAGCGGCGGGATTTGGCTTAATAATTGCTAGAAATCACCGATTGGGGCTTTGAAACCGCGATCAAAAGCCATAAATGTCACGCTGGGCAGTAAAGTTTCGCAGGCGGGATTGCTTGCTTAAGGTTAAGGGAGACCAACAATGCTGAATAATATTGGATTGCCGGGCATTCTGCTGATTGCGGTTGTCGTGCTGGTTCTGTTTGGACGGGGCAAGATTTCCTCGCTCATGGGCGAAGTCGGCAAGGGCATCACCTCGTTCAAAAAGGGTGTGACGGA
Source organism: Alphaproteobacteria bacterium (assembly GCA_013151535.1). Classification (GTDB taxonomy): domain Bacteria; phylum Pseudomonadota; class Alphaproteobacteria; order Rhodobacterales; family Rhodobacteraceae; genus UBA5972. Next base: position 5,843 of record JAADIC010000310.1, read on the forward strand.
AGGCAAGGCCGAGATCGAGGCCGCCGCTGCGGAAGAAGCGGTTGACGTGACGCCGGAGTCTGAAAAAGACAAAGTCTAATTTTTGGGCCTGACCTTTAGGGGTCATTTGAAAAGCAGGCGGCGCGCGTATGTTTGATATTGGAATGGTCGAGCTGTTGGTGATCGGCATTGTTGCGCTGATCGTCGTAGGCCCCAAAGACCTGCCCGGGATGTTTCGCACCCTTGGCAAGTTTACCTCGAAAGCACGCTCTATGGCGCGGGAATTTCAACGCTCCATGGAAGAGGCCGCCGATGAAAGCGGTGTTGGTGACATTGCGGGCGATTTGAAGAAAGCCACCTCGATGAAGAACCTCGGGCTGGATGACGTAAAATCCGCCGTTTCGGATTTTTCCAAAACCGCTTTTGATGCCGATGCCTCGCGCGACAAGATCGAAGCGGCCAAAAAGGTTGATGCGGCGGGCGAAAATACCAAGGCGCTGGCGGCCAAACAGGCCAAGCGCAAGGCGGCGACAAGCGCCAAGGCGGCGGATGCGAAAACGGCGAAAGCGGCCCCTGCGAAAAAGCCAGCGGCCAAGAAACCGACGGCCAAACCGGCGGTAAAGAAACCAGCCGCCAAAAAGCCTGCACCCAAAGCAGCGGCGGCCAAACCTGCCGTAAAACCCAAAGCCGCCGCGAAAAAACCTGCCCCTAAAGCCAAAGCGAAAGCCAAATCATGAGCGATGAAGTCGAAGGCTCAAGCGCGCCGCTGATCGAACATCTGGCCGAGCTGCGCAACCGGCTGATCCATTCCGCCGTGGCCTTCATCATCGGTATGATTATCAGTTTCACGGTCTGGAATCCGGTGTTCAACTTTCTGACCAGCCCCTTGTGCAACGCCATGGCTGAACGCGGCCAGGACGATTGCGGATTGATCCTTATCAAGCTGCAAGAGGGCTTTTTTGTCGCCATCTCAATCTCGCTGCTGGGCGGGCTGATCCTGTCATTCCCCTATATCGCCTTTCAGATGTGGCGCTTTGTGGCCCCGGGCCTTTACAAAAACGAGCAGGGCGCGTTCCTGCCGTTCCTGATTGCATCCCCGGTCATGTTCATTCTGGGCGCGGCATTTGCATTTTATGTGGTCACACCATTGGCCTTCAACTTTTTCCTTGGTTTTCAACAGGCTGGCTCGGTGATGGGCGATGGTGGCGATGGCGGCGGCATTGCCTCGATTGCCTTTCAGGGCTCCGCACAGGAATACCTGAAACTGACGATCAAGTTCATCGTGGCTTTTGGCCTGTGTTTCCAATTGCCGGTTCTGCTAACCCTGATGGGCAAGGCCGGGCTGGTTTCGTCTGACGGCCTGCGCGGCGTGCGCAAATATGCGGTCGTCGGCATTCTGGTGCTGGCAGCGGTTGTGACCCCGCCGGATGTTATCACCCAGGTGATCCTGTTTGTGGTGGTTTACGGGTTGTACGAAATATCAATATTCCTTGTAGCGCGTGTCGAAAAGAAACGCGAAGAAAAGCTGCGGGCCGAAGGTTTGTGGTTTGAGGATGACGAGGACGAAGACGAAGACGCGGCTGAGCCATCGGGTGACGAGGATACACAATACGCCTCGGATACCAAGGATTTGGGCATGGAAGACGACGACAGCGCTTCTGACAAGAAATGAGCAAGGCCACCCTGAAACGGATCGCGGCGGCGCTGGAGCGGATGGCGCCAGCACCACTGGCCGCGCCGGATTTCACCCAAGCTGACGGCTTTGTCTGGCATGTCGGCCCCGACCGGCTGGACGCTGTGCGCCATATCAACCGGGTTGATATCAGCCTGCTGATCGGCATTGATCGCGCGCGTGATATATTGCTGGAAAACACCCGCCAGTTCGCCCGTGGTCTGCCCGCCAATAACGTGCTGTTGTGGGGCGCGCGCGGCATGGGGAAATCCTCGCTGGTCAAGGCCGCCCATGCCGAGGTTTTGGCCGAAGGCTGTGCCCTGAAACTGGTCGAGGTTCAGCGCGAAGATTTGCCCTCGATCGGGCGGCTGCTGAACATCCTGCGCGAAAGTGATGCGCGGTTTCTGCTGTTTTGCGACGATCTGTCGTTCGGCCATGATGACAGCCATTACAAATCACTGAAGGCGGTGCTGGATGGTGGCATCGAAGGGCGGCCGGAAAACGTGGTGTTTTACGCCACCTCGAACCGTCGCCACCTGATGCCGCGCGACATGATCGAGAACGAGCGTTCAACCGCCATCAGCCCCAGTGAGGCGGTCGAGGAAAAGGTCTCGCTTTCCGACAGGTTCGGCCTGTGGCTGGGCTTTCATCCTTGCGATCAGGATCAGTATCTGGCGATGATCCGAGGCTATTGTGACGCCTATCAGGTGGCGATCAGCGACACGGAACTGCGCGCCGAGGCGATTGAATGGCAACAAACCCGTGGTGCGCGTTCAGGCCGCGTTGCGTGGCAGTATTTCGTTGATCTGGCCGGGCGCCGGGGCATTTCGCTCTAACGCGCAGCGCCTGCGACGAAAATAATTTTCGATAGATTATTCGTGCCAAAAACCCTCACTTCAAAAACGGGGCCGGATCGACGCTTTTGGTGCCTTCGCGCACCTCAAAATGCAGGTAAGACGGGCTGCCCGCAGCGACACCGCCAATGCGCTGGCCACGCTTGATCTTCTGGCCCTTGGTCAGTTTCACATCCGTGACATTGGAATAGACCGTGTAGATATTGCCGGCGTGGCGGATCAAGACGATGGTGTTGGAGCCAACGGATTTGGAGATCAAGGCCACCTCACCATCATCGGCGGATTTGACCGCAGTGCCTTTGGATGCGGCGATATCAATGCCCTCGTTACCACCCGCCTTGCCGGAATAGGCGGCGATGATCTTGCCGGTCACCGGCATCAGGAACTTGCCGTCGTCGCTTGCGGTTTTCAACTTGCCAAGGTCGGGTGAGGTTGGAATCTTTGGTTTTGTCACCTTTTTGGGCAGCGGTTTGGAGGCGCTCGGCGGCGTTGGTGTGGCCGTGCCCTTGCCGGGTTTGGAGGCGTCGCTGACACGCGGGGCAGGGGTTTCGACAATCGGGATCAGCAATTGCTGGCCCTCGCGCACCGACAGATCGGTGCCAAGGCCGTTCCAAGACGCCAAAGCGGTAACCGAAACATCATATAGCCGCGCGATCGAATAGGCGGTTTCACCGCGTTCCACCCGATGGCGGATCGGCTCGATCGCTGAAGATTTCGGCGGCGGGCCAGTTGATTGCGCGCGCGCATCCGCGTCCGAAATCGCGGTGCTGGCGATTGTGGTGATATCAACACCGGTGGCACCGGTCTTGACCCGGCCCGGAATGGCCAATAGTTCGCCCCGGCGCAGGGCCTGATCGAGGCCAAGACCATTATGATCCGCCAGTTTTTTGGCGGGCATGCCGATGCGTTTGGCCACATCGATGACGGTATCGCCCTGACGCGCCACCACCACCTGATAAGTCGGATAGGAAATCACGCCACGGCTGTCTGCCGCAGGGCGCGGGGCCACCCGTTCACCACCATTCGTCAGGTTGTAGCCGCCCAGATCAATGCCGGTTTCACAGGCCGACAGGGTGAACGCGGTCAATATGGCCAGCGAAAGCCCCTTGGTTACCCTTGTTTTTATGCCCGTTGTCATCTGACTGCCCCTGCTTTTGCGGCAATGGATACGCGGTTCAGGCCAATCCTTCAACCAGCGGAACGAAGCGAACCTCGCAAAGTTCGGTATATTCTATGCTATCGGCGGTTTTTTGCGCCTTTATCAGGGTTTGCACCGCGCCGGACTGCCCCACTGGCAGCACCATGATGCCACCATCAGACAATTGCGCCAGCAGATTGGCGGGCGGGTCTTCGGCGGCGGCGGTCAAAAGGATGCGATCAAACGGTGCCTGATCCGGCAAGCCAAGGCTGCCATCAGACGTCATCACCGTCACATTGACCAGCCCCATGCCGTCAATAATCAGGCGCGCCGTGCGGGCCAGATCGCGGTGACGCTCGACCGTATAAACCCGGCGCGCCAGATAGCTGAGGATCGCCGCCTGATAGCCCGAACCGGTGCCGATCTCCAAAACTTTGTTGCGCGGTTGCACCTCAAGCGCCTGGGTCATCAAGCCGACAATCGAAGGCTGGCTGATGGTTTGGCCACATGGGATGGCCAGCGGGCGATCCTCGTAGGCGCGGGCGGCGAACAGGCCCTGCACGAACAGGCCGCGATCAACCTTTTCCATCGCCGCAAGCACCAGCGCATCCGTCACCCCGTTTGAGCGGAGCGCATAAAGGAATTGCATCTGGGTTTCAGCGGTTGGGGTCATGGCTTAAAGAATGTCGTCAATTTTGCTCAAAGTGTCATGCGCCGTCAGATCGGCGCGCATCGGGGTGACGGAAATATAGCCGTCAAGATTGGCCCAGGCATCTGTCCCCGGCGCGGTGGGTTCGTGCTGTGGGCCACCCTTGACCCACAGGAACTTGCGCCCGGAAGGCGAGAAATGCGGCTCGACCCCGAAAGAGGTATCGCGGCGGAACCCCTGCGCCACGGCTTTCGCCCCCTTCACTTCAGCCGCCGGATGGGGCGGAAAGTTGATGTTGTAAAAAACCCCGTAATCTCGATCCTGCCAGACGCCGTTTTCCATCAGATTGCGGATCAGGGGCAGGGCGTGCGCGCGCGCCGCCTCGAACGGGTCATCAAGGCCGGCATTGCCCGGGCCGAAATACTGCGACAGGGCAATGGCGCGGGTGCCGTGCAACACCGCCTCGATGGCGGCCCCGATGGTGCCGGAATAAAGCGTGTTCTCGGCCGAATTATTGCCGCGATTGACGCCCGACAGTACCAGATCGGGGGTATGATTGCCCATGACCTCGTGCAACCCGGCCAAAACGCAATCGGCGGGCGAGCCTTCGGCGGCGAAACGGCGCGGTGCAAGCTCGGCAATCATCATCGGTTTGGTGTAAGATATGCAATGGCCGACGCCCGATTGTTCAAACGCCGGCGCAACCGTCCAAACCTCGCCATCCGGCCCGGCAAGGGCGGTGGCGATTTCGTTCAGAACCACAAGGCCCGGCGCGTTTATACCGTCGTCATTGGTAATCAGGATGCGCATTTGGTCTCCGGTGTTGGTCAGTTCAACCCGTTGCTACAGGATCACGAAGGGTGAGGGAAGAGGTTGCGTTTTTGGCAAATCCGCTGCAAAATAATTCACCCACCGGGGCGAAGGATGAATATCTGCAGGCCCTGGGACTAAACTGAAACATTCGGGAGAAACCCATGCGATTTATGGCATTCTGTCTTTTACTCCTGCTGCCGCAGCCAGCGCTGGCGCAGCAAAGGGATTCATTCTTCAGGAATTATGAGACCTATGCCGCGTTTGTTGACAGCCGGATTATGGGGCGTGAATTTGTTGAACTGATACAGGTTCTCGGGGGGCGGGACGAGTATACAAAAGAGGAACTTGCCGGAATAAAACAGCGTTTCTTTGCAAGCTATCCAAGCGATTTCACCGACAGCGCCGTCACCAAGATTACGGATCTGGGTAACGGCTTCCGTCAGGAAATGCGGGTCTATTGGGGGGGCTCTGTCTCTTATATTTTCTTTTATGCGATGTTGCACGAGCGCGATGGTGAAACCGTTGTTCTCAATTTTTCCCTGAATACCAGTGTTTCCAAGATACTGGGCAAGTTCTAGAGTAAATCCAATCCAATTGAATTCAGCCTCCGGCCCGAACGCGTTTGGAAAAACAAACGCTGCCTCGGGCCAGAGGCTGAATATCCGAATCCGTTTAGATTGGTTTCGCTCTAGCGCAACGACGCCTGCGAGCCGCGTTCGCGATACGGCGTGGTATCATAATGCGCGCGGTAACATTTCGAGAAATGCGACGGGCTGGCAAAGCCGCAGGCCAGTGCGACGTTAATCACGCTCATATCGGTTTGCATCAGCAGATTGCGCGCCTTTTGCAGGCGCAATTCCATATAATAGCGCTTGGGCGAGCGGTTCAGGTAGCGGCGGAACAACCGTTCCAATTGGCGGGTCGACATGCCGACATCGCGCGCCAGCAACGAGGGGCTGATCGGCTCTTCTATATTGGCCTCCATCATCTGGATGACGGTTGACAGTTTTGGATGGCGCACCCCGATGCGGGTCGGGATTGACAGGCGTTGCTCGTCGCGGTCGGTGCGGATCGAGGTGTAAATCAACTGATCGGCCACCGAATTGGCGATATCCTGCCCGTGATCCGAGGCGATAACGTTCAACATCAGATCAAGCGATGACATGCCCCCAGCCGAGGACAGCCGGTTGCCATCGACCACGAACAGCGATTTGGTCAGCTCGACCTCCAGAAACTCCTCCTCGAAAGAATCGTGGTTTTCCCAATGGATCGTGCATTTTTTGCCGTCCAGAAGCCCGGCCTTGGCCATGGTATAAGACGCGGTGCAAAGCCCGCCAATGCCGACACCTTTGCGGGCCTCGCGGCGCAGCCAGTTCAAGACCGGTTTGCTGGTCGCCTCTTTGATATTCACCCCACCGCAGACCAGCAAAGTGGTGTCCCGGTTAACCGCATCCAGCCCCATATCCACCAGCATTCTTGCCCCGTTTGAAGCCATGGCGGATTGCCCGTCCTCGCTGGCCAGCGCCCAGGTATAGGCGGTTTTACCGATCATCCGGTTGCCAATGCGCAAGGGTTCAATCGCCGCGGCAAAAGACGACATGGAAAAATTGTTCAACAGCAAAAACACGAAATGCCGTGGGCGGATGTCGTCAGTTGGGGCCATATAGTTGCAATCCTTATGCCCGGAATGCCCTTGTCAGGAATCATTCAGATGGCGCGTTTCCAAGAACCCAAATCAGGGGAAGCCTCGCGGATCAAGAGAAATTCGTTAACTGATGCGCGAATCCCGTCATTTCCGCCGGATTCACCCCTGTTAAACGCTGGTCTTTGGATTTTTCAGGTCCTATAACCCTGCGTTTAGGAATTCTTTCAACGGAGCAAGGCGATGACACGGGTCTGGAACAAATCTGACTGGCGGAACAAACCCCGGGTGCAGATGCCGGAATATACCGATGCGGCGGCGCTTAATGCTGCCGAGGCGCAATTGGCGAAATACCCACCGCTGGTTTTTGCAGGTGAAGCGCGTCGCCTGAAGGATAAACTGGGTCAGGTGGCCGAGGGTCAGGCGTTCTTGCTGCAAGGTGGCGATTGCGCCGAAAGTTTCTCGGAATTTTCCGCCGATACCATCCGTGACACCTTCCGGGTGATGCTGCAAATGGCGGTGGTTTTGACCTATGGCGCGAAATGCCCAGTGGTCAAGGTTGGCCGCATGGCAGGGCAGTTCGCCAAGCCACGTTCAGCAGATACAGAAACCATCGACGGGGTGGAGCTGCCATCTTACCGTGGCGACATCATCAACGACATTGATTTCACACCGGAGTCCCGCATTCCCGATCCCCAGCGCATGTTGCAGGCCTACACCCAGGCGGCGGCCTCGCTGAACCTGTTGCGGGCCTTTTCGACCGGTGGTTACGCCGATATCCATCAGGTGCATCGCTGGACTTTGGGCTTCACATCCGATGCCAAGGCCACGGATAAATACCGCGATATGGCGGCGCGCATTTCGGATTCGCTGGATTTCATGACCGCCGCAGGTGTCAATTCCGGCAATTCCAACAAACTGCGCACGGTGGAGTTTTTCACCTCCCACGAGGCCCTGTTGCTGGAATATGAGGAAGCCCTGTGCCGGATCGACAGCACCACCGGTGTGCCGGTTGCAGGCTCCGGTCATATGATCTGGATCGGTGATCGCACCCGTCAGCCAGACGGGGCGCATGTGGAGTTTGCCAAGGGTGTGCAGAACCCGATTGGCCTGAAATGTGGCCCGACCATCTCGACCGATGACCTGAAACAACTGATCTCAACCCTGAACCCGGAAAACGAGGCCGGGCGACTGACCCTGATTAACCGTTTCGGGGCCGGAAAAGTTGGCGATCACATGCCCAAACTGATCCGCGCGGTTCAGGAGGAGGGCTTCAAGGTGGTCTGGTCGTGTGACCCGATGCATGGCAACACGATCAAGGCGGCCTCGGGCTATAAAACCCGCCCGTTTGAATCTGTGCTGCGCGAGGTGCGCGAGTTTTTTGAAATTCACAAATCCGAAGGAACCTATCCCGGCGGTGTGCATTTTGAAATGACCGGCAAGGATGTGACCGAATGCACCGGTGGCGTGCGCGCCGTGAAGGACGAGGATCTGTCAGATCGTTATCACACCGCTTGTGATCCGCGTCTCAATGCCAGCCAATCGCTGGAACTGGCGTTTCTGGTGGCCGAAGAACTGTCGCATCAGGTTGAAGAACGCCGCGCAGCGGTTTGATATTCAACCCGAAAGCAAATCCAATTCAATTGAATTCAGCCTCTGGCCCGAACGCGTTTGGAAAAACAAACGCTGCCTCGGGCCAGAGGCTGAATACCCGATTCCGTCTAGATTGGTTTCGCTCTAATCGTCGCTGACAACCAAAGTCAGATGGCTTGCCGCTTCGCGCCGCGCCGGCTTTGCTGTGAAGCGTCGCGCCGCTTCGGCAAAACCTGCTGTCCGGGTGCGTTTGGGCTGGAAATCCGACGCCACGATGCGGGTCACTTTGTGTGATGTGATGCTGAAGCGATGGGGCGGGTTTGAGGGCGCGCCATTGGCCACGAGGCAGCCAAGAATGCGCGAAATCTCGCCCTGATCGTTCTTCATTGGCAATAACAGCATGTCCGCCTGCAAGGTCCGCTGGCCGGGGGCGACGGTTTCCAGCGTCAGTTCAACGATCTCGGGCGTGCTGAACAGGCCCTGCAGAATGGCGCTGAATTCGGCGCGGTTTT
>JAADIC010000188.1 GCA_013151535.1 Alphaproteobacteria bacterium
ACGACGCCCCGCGCGCAAAAGCCGGCCCGTCTGTTGGAGCTTTTCCGGCACGCTGGACCAATGTCAGTCTCACCGCGCCCTCGGCGCAGGCAATATCGAGTTTTTCGCTCAAAACCGTCCCCGGTTCGCCCGAGCCCGATACCAAGCTTGACCCGAGCACCTTGACCCGCGCAAGGCCCTTTTTTGCCGGAATCTCGAACCAGGCTCCGGGGAAAGGCGCCAGTCCGCGTATTTGGTTGTGAACCTCCGTCGCCGGCCGCGACCAGTTGATCCTGGTCTCCGATTTGTCGATTTTTCTGGCATAGCTTGCGCCCTCGGCCGCCTGTGCCGCGCAAATGAGGTTACCACCTTCAAGCGCCGTCAAGGCCTGAACCATCAGATGGCTGCCAGCCGCCGCCAGGGTGTCATGGAGCTCGCCAGCCGTGGTATCGGGACCAATGGCCACGGTCTTGGCAAGGCACACCGGTCCGGTATCAAGACCTGCGTCCATATGCATCACATTGACCCCGGACCGGGTATCTCCAGCCATGATTGCCCTTTGGATAGGTGCCGCGCCGCGCCAGCGCGGCAACAGTGAGGCATGAAGGTTCAAACAGCCATGGCGCGGAGCATCGAGCACCTTTTGCGGCAAGATGAGCCCATAGGCGACCACAATGATGGCATCCAGTTCCAGAGCCGCGATTTCAGCCCATACCGTCTCATCCCGCAGGCTCAGCGGGGTTCTGACCTCGATGCCGCGGGAATTGGCAAAGTCCTGCACCGGGCTTGCGCGAGGTGCCAGCCCTCGTCCTGCGGCGCGGGGCGGCTGGGTGTAAACGGTGGCGATCTCGTGCCCGGCATTGACGATCTCCGCCAAGGTTGGCACGGAAAAATCCGGTGTGCCCATGAATGCGAGACGAAGGGTCAAGGGAATACCTTCAAGCGTCGCCGCGAATGCGTTCTTTGGCCGCCTTTTGGAATTTTCGCATAACCCGATCGCGCTTCAGCCGCGACAGATAGTCGATAAACAATATTCCGTTCAGGTGATCGACCTCGTGCTGGATGCAGGTCGCCAGAATGCCCTCGCAAAGAAGGTCCTGGGGTTTGCCATTATAGTCGTCAAACCGCACCCGGCATGCCGACGGGCGTTCTACCATCTCGAAATAGTCCGGTATAGACAGACACCCTTCTTCATGAGATTTCGTCTCTTCGGAAACCCAGATGATTTCGGGATTGACGAAATAAAGCGGTTTTGATTTCCTGGGCGGGCTTGTCGTCTCCTCGTCCTCGTCCTCGTCCTCGTATTCGCGCTCGCTGCAATCAATGACAACCACCCGGATTGGTAAAGCGATCTGGATGGCGGCCAGTCCGATACCCGGGGCATCGATCATGGTTTCCAGCATATCATCCATCAGCGCACGCAATTCATCATCAACCTTTTCCACCGGTTTTGACACTTGGCGCAGGCGCGGATCGGGAATGCAGATAATGGGACGTATGGTCATTGGCTTGAAATAGATGACTGCCGCTGGCCACGTCAACAGGTCTCGGGCTTCGCGTTCGCGTTTTGATCTATACTAATTCGGCGAATCATAACAGGACAGGGCGAGGATAACAGATGCAGGACATTCTCTTCGCCATTGGCGGCCGGGCGGTCAGCCTTGGGGAAGTGGTAGCCGTTGGGGCCGGGCTGGCGTTTATTTTCCTGCTCCTGATCACCATCATTCTGATTTCAAGCCAGCGGCGGCGGGTGGCAGAAGCGGCGGACATGGAAAACCGCCTGCGCGAGCTCGCCTATCTGCAAAGCGAGATGACCGGGCGCATGCAGTCGGTTGCGGAGCAGACCAGTTCGGGCCAATCCGAACTCAAACGCGCCCTGAACGATCGACTTGATCAGGTCAGCCACCGCATGGGGCAGAACCTTGCCGAAAGCAGCCGGGCGACCGGGGAGAATCTGACCCACCTGGCCGAACGTCTGGCGGTGATCGACAATGCCCAGCGCAATCTTACCGAGCTCTCCAACCGGGTGGTCGGTCTTCAGCAGATATTGTCCAATAAACAAACCCGCGGCGCCTTCGGGCAGGGCCGCATGGAGGCGATTGTCGCCGATGGGCTGCCTAAAAACAGCTATTCCTTCCAGCACACGCTTTCAAACGGCAAACGGCCCGATTGCGTGGTCAAACTGCCTGACACCGACCAGGTAATCGTTATCGACGCCAAATTTCCCCTTGAAGGATTTTCGGCACTCAAAGCGGCTAAAAACGATGCGGAAGCCCGGGATGCCTCGGCGCGGGTCCGCATCGATGTTGGAAAACATGTCTCCGACATCGCCAAAAGATATCGTGTATTGGGCGAAACCCAGGACACGCTGATCATGTTCGTGCCGTCCGAATCCCTTTACGCTGATCTGTACGAAAATTTCGACGATATCATCCAGAAAGCCTACAAAGTCCGGGTAATTATCGTTTCACCGAACATGTTGATGCTGGCGGTGCAAACGATGCAGGCGGTGATGAAAGATGCCCATATGCGGCAGCAGGCCGGGGTCATCATCCAGCTCGAGGTCGCTAAGATGATGGATGATGTCAGCCGGTTGCGCGACCGGGTGTCCAAACTTTCCAGACATTTCGATCTGGCCGGCCGGGCGATCGAGGATATCAATACCTCGGCCCAAAAAGTCACCAGCCGCGGCGAAAAAATTACCGCCCTGGAAATAGAGGACGAAAGCGCGGTGGCGGCAAGTGCCGATGCCCGCCCGGCGCTGGTTGTCGGCGAATAGCTGCTATAAGCCCAAGTTGACATTGATCAATGCCCCTTGTGACCGCCGACTGTATTCCGAGAATGGGCCAATAAAACCAATTGGGTGCACTATGGCAAAAGACTATATCGACATCGCCGCAGGGGTTTCAAAATCCGCAGCGGCGCTGCGCAAGGCCATCCCCGGCCAGATGCAAGGCTTCGCCGGACTGGGCGCGGCCACCTACAAGGACGATGCCCTGCCCGGCAAGTTCAAGGAGTTGATCGCGCTCGCCATCGGTATTGCGGGACGGTGCGACGGCTGTGTCGCCTATCACGCTAAAATGGCCTTTGAAAAAGGCGCCAGCCGCGAGGAAGTTGCCGAAACCATCGGTGTGGCGATCCAGATGGGTGGCGGTCCGTCCATGGTGTATGGCGGCGAGGCCCTTGCGGCCTATGATGCCTTTGCGGATGAAGACCCGGCCTGAAACAGGGGCGCGGGCCACGCATCCGGCTTATGGGAGACCACAATGATTGACACTGAAAGCTATAAAGCGCGCCTCACCACGCGGCTGGCTGAGCTGGAAGCCCGCCTGACGGGGATTGAAGCCGATCTTGACACCCCGGTAAATCCCGATTTCGCAGATCGGGCCACCGAGCGGGAAGGCGATGAGGTGCTGGAAAGCCTCGGGAGTGCCGGCCTGGCGGAGATCAAGACCATTCAGGCGGCCCTGAAGCGGATTGAGGACGGCAGTTATGGTATCTGCATTGTCTGCGGCGAGGAAATTTCGCCCGAACGGCTTGACGTGGTTCCCCACGCCACCAACTGTCGCAAATGCGCCTGAACAGGTCCTTGCTTTTCCTCCCAGTTTTCCCTTATAACCCCACGCTTATCGGGTGGTCCGGCCTGTAGGGCATGCCGCGGTCACCTGGAACGCTCATCCCGCCTGGTTTTTCGTCTTTGCTTTGAGGCGAATGAGAACCAGCGCGGCATTTTTATTTGAGGAGCCAAATGCCCAAGTTGAAAACCAAGAGTGGGGCCAAGAAGCGATTCAAGGTCACCGCATCCGGCAAGATCATGGTCCAGCCGTCAGGCAAGAAACACGGCATGATCAAGCGGACCAATAAATTCCTTCGCAACGCCCGTGGCATGACCGAGCTGTCGGCGCCCGATACGCGCATTGTGCGCAAATTCCTTCCCTACGGCCGGTAAGGAGCAACATCAATGGCACGAGTTAAAAGAGGCGTTACCGCCCACGCCCGCCACCGCAAGGTGATCAAGAAGGCCGCCGGTTATTACGGCCGCCGCAACAATGCTTTCCGCACCGCCAAACAGGCGGTGGAAAAGGCCGGACAATACGCCTATCGCGACCGTAAGGTCCGCAAACGCCAGTTCCGCGCCCTGTGGATCCAGCGCATCAACGCCGCGGTGCGCGAGCACGGGCTGACTTACGCCCGATTTATGGGCGGTCTGGGGAAAGCCGGTATCGAGATCGACCGCAAAATGCTGTCCGATCTTGCTGTCCGCGAACCACAGACCTTCAAAGCGCTGGTCGCGAAGGCTGAAGCCGCCCTGGGCTGAATTTTTCTGGATAAATCTGCGCCAGCCCGCTCCCCCACCCGGCCACCCGCAAGGGTATGACCGCAAAAGGGGTGGCCGGGTGGGG
>JAADIC010000198.1 GCA_013151535.1 Alphaproteobacteria bacterium
AAGAGGGCGGCGTCATTCTGCTGGTCGAAGACGAGGCCCCGGTGCGGGCCTTTGCGGCGCGCGCCCTGAAAATGCGCGGCTATACGGTGCTGGAAGCCAGTGACGCGGAAGAAGCGCTTGGCATCCTGGAAAATGATGATCTGGCGGTGGATGTGTTTGTCACCGATGTGGTGATGCCCGGCAAGGACGGCCCGACATGGGTTCGCGAGGCGCAGATATCGCGCCCCGATGTCAAAGTGGTGTTCGTGTCGGGCTATGCCGAAGAAACATTTGCCGACAAACAGGCCGATATCGCCAATTCGGTGTTCCTTCCCAAGCCGTTTTCCCTGACCGACCTGACAGAAAAAGTCCGTGAACAGCTTGTGGCTTAGGACGCAATCGCCTCGTAAGTGGCGAAATCGAGCGGGTTTTGCGCCTTTAGCTGCCGCAGGATCGGGGCCGATAGCGCGATGCCAAATTGTGGCGACACGTTGAACCGCTCCAGCGTGATCTTGCTGGCGAAACGGCTTTCAAGGAAGATCCGCAGGGTTTGCATTTCTTCATATCGAAACAGGTAATCAATACCGATCTCGTTCTGTTTGCACGACAATTGCTGGGTTTGTGAACCAAGCATGGCAAAGGCCGGGCGGTTTTCGCGCATCAGATACGCTTCGACAAAGGTGTCAAAACTGATGCCGGCGGTGCTGTTTGCATGGCCCTTCAACTCGTCGCGCGCGCGGTAACGATACCAACTGCCAAGCCAGGACACCGGCTCGCGCATGACAGCGAAGGTTCTGATGTCCTTGATCCCTTCCATGGCCAGCCACGGGCGCAGGAATCGGTTAAATCTTTTATGGGTCATGTGCTTGATTTTCGGCGGGCGCACAAAAGAAGCCGAGGCAAAAGGCTCCAGAGCGGTCTCGATCGCGGTTGATCCGGTCTTGGGAACGGCGATGAATGCCAGCTTCTCTTTCCAGAAAATCATCATGATAGAGGTTGCCCTTAAAGTAAATCTACCCGTTAGCCCGCTTGTAAACACCTTTTTAACCTTATTGATAAAAAGTGAAATAGCGAAAATTTATGTTGTAATGTTCTCGTTTTAGTCTCATACCCATGAGAACAAGAGGCGAACATGAGCAGTGATTGCCGCATCAACCGGGATATGAAATAAGAGGTCAGGATAATGGCATCAGCCCTTCTGGATTTTAGTGAAAGACGCAGCATGGACAAGAAAAAGGCGCTCGAATCGGCCTTGAGCCAGATCGAACGCAATTTCGGCAAAGGCTCGATCATGAAGCTCGGCAAAGCCGGCGCGATCGAGGGTATCGAGGCAACCTCGACCGGCTCCATCGGGCTGGACATTGCGCTTGGTATTGGTGGTTTGCCCAAGGGCCGCGTGGTCGAGATTTATGGCCCCGAGAGTTCCGGCAAAACCACGCTGGCCCTGCACGCCATTGCTGAAGAGCAGAAAAAGGGCGGTATCTGTGCCTTTGTCGACGCGGAACACGCGCTTGATCCGCAATATGCCAAGAAGCTGGGCGTGGATCTCGATGAATTGCTGATCTCGCAGCCCGATACTGGCGAGCAAGCGCTTGAAATCACCGATACATTGGTGCGCTCGGGCGCGGTTTCCATGGTGGTGATCGACAGCGTCGCCGCCCTTACCCCCAAGGCGGAACTTGAGGGCGATATGGGCGATCATCAGGTCGGCGCGCAAGCCCGTTTGATGAGCCAGGCCATGCGTAAACTGACCGGCTCGATCTCCAAAACCAAATGCACGGTGGTTTTCATCAACCAGATTCGCATGAAGATCGGGGTGATGTTTGGTAGCCCCGAAACCACATCCGGTGGCAACGCGCTGAAGTTTTATGCCTCCGTGCGCCTTGATATCCGCCGGATCGGTGCGATCAAGGACCGTGATGAAATCGTCGGCAATGCGACCCGGGTGAAAGTGGTCAAGAACAAGGTGGCCGCCCCGTTTAAGCAGGTTGAATTTGACATCATGTATGGCGAAGGTATCTCAAAACGTGGCGAGCTGATTGATCTTGGCGTCAAGGCCGGGATCGTCGAAAAGTCCGGCTCGTGGTTCAGTTATGGCGACACGCGCATCGGGCAGGGGCGTGAAAACGTCAAGAATTTTCTCAAGGACAATCCGAAAATGGCCTGGGAGATCGAGGATAAAATCCGCGCCGCCCACGGGCTTGATTTCGACATGCCGAAAGAGGATGTGAAAGACGCCAAGGATGACGACGCGGTGCTGGAAGCCTGACGTCATCAGAAATTACAGCCTGGGGCCGGTTTGCGATACGCGAACCGGCCCTTTTGCGTTCAAGACCTGTGGACAGACCACTTGGGCAGGGGTAAACTTTGCAGGATTTTTTTGTCCAAGGACCGCAAGATAATGGCCAGCCTGAACGATATCCGCGCCACTTTCCTGAATTATTTCAAGGAGAACGACCACGCGGTGGTGGACAGCAGCCCGCTGGTGCCGCGCAATGATCCGACGCTGATGTTCGTCAATTCCGGCATGGTGCAGTTCAACGTGTTCACCGGTGTTGAAAAGCGCGACTATGTGCGCGCCACCACCAGCCAGAAATGTGTGCGCGCCGGGGGCAAGCATAATGATCTTGATAATGTCGGCTATACCGCGCGCCACCATACGTTTTTTGAAATGCTCGGAAATTTCAGCTTTGGCGATTATTTCAAGGAAGCGGCCATTCCCTACGCCTGGGATCTGATTACCAAGGAATTTGGCATTAACAAAGATCGGCTGCTGGTCACGGTCTATCACACCGACGACGAGGCGGCGGATATCTGGAAGAAATACGCCGGATTGCCAGATGATCGCATCATCCGCATTCCCACGGACGATAATTTCTGGCGCATGGGCCCGACTGGTCCTTGCGGCCCCTGTACCGAGATTTTCTATGACCACGGCGATCATATCCCGGGTGGCCCGCCCGGCTCACCCGATGAAGATGGCGACCGGTTCATCGAGATCTGGAATCTGGTGTTCATGCAGAACGAGCAGTTCGCCAATGGTGATCTGAAACCGCTTGATATGCAATCGATTGACACCGGCATGGGGCTTGAGCGGGTTGGCGCGTTGTTGCAAGGTAAGCACGACAATTACGACACTGATTTGATGCGCGACCTGATCGAGGCCTCGGCCAACGTGACTAACTCTGATCCCGATGGGCCGGGCAAAATGCACCACCGCGTCATTGCCGATCACCTGCGTTCGACCTCGTTTTTGATTGCCGAGGGGGTTTTGCCGTCCAATGAGGGGCGCGGCTATGTGCTGCGCCGAATCATGCGCCGCGCTATGCGTCATGCGCATCTTTTGGGGGCCAAGGATCCGGTGATGCACCGGCTGGTGCCGGCTTTGGTGGCGCAGATGGGGCAGGCCTTTCCCGAGCTTGGGCTTGGGCAAAGCATGATTGAGGATACCTTGCTGGCC
>JAADIC010000261.1 GCA_013151535.1 Alphaproteobacteria bacterium
AGAAGGCGACGCCCCGCTGGTCGATTTGAAGGCGGAACGCGCAGCGGGCGAATTCGTGCGCGCAGCCCATGCAGCAGGCCAGATCACGGCGGCGCATGATCTGTCGGATGGCGGCCTGGCCGTGGCGGCGGCTGAAATGGCGCTGGCGGGCGATGTGGGTGTAACGGTTACGGAGGGTGATACCGGCTGGTTCTTTGGTGAAGATCAGGCGCGCTATCTGCTGGCAACGCGCGACGCGGATGCACTGATTGCGGCAGCTAAAAAGGCGAATATACTTGCCCAGACAATCGGAACCTTTGAAGGGAACACTGTGGTGCTTGGAGATAGGCCCATCACCCTCAACAAAATCCGACAGGCCCACGAGACCGCCCTACCCACCATCACCACCTAATCCTTGGGTAACACTTCCCTGTCATCCTGCCCCCACCGCAACCCCTTGCGGTAGATGGAGGTGATACATGTGAAACAGAATACCTATTTCCTGCTGGTGGTGATTTTGATGGCCCTTGGCCTGATTGTTGCCACGGCAAGGCTCTATCTCGGTCTCTAAGGCCTGAATAGAGTGAGGCTCGGGAGGTGCAACTCCCGAGCCTCGATTTTGAAGATGATGTGAATCATATACCTATTGCTCGCAACTTACCCCAATATTCCAAACAAATCAATAACACCAAATCATCATAGTTAACGCGCCTAAGGCGAGATAAACTGCACCCCCGGCATGCGCTCAATGGCGAACAGGTCTTCTTCGTACAGATCGGTCAGGGTATCGACAAAATCCGCCGTCCAGCCGGTGGCTTCGACGTCGAGCGTCGGGTCTTCGATTCGATCTCGAACTTGTCGAGAAACGCGCTGAGGATGCGGCGGCGCTGGATTTCGTTGGCCGGGGGATGGGTTTTGATATAACTTTCCATGCGCTCCAACCCTTCTTCGTTCATGATGGTTTTGAGGAAATCGTCAAGCCCGACGATGCGGGTGTCAGGCCCGTGATCGGTGATTTCGCGGATCAGTTCGTACCAGATAAACGGCGTGTCCTCGTTGCTCCAGACCTTGAGCGGCACATCGGGCAGTTCTGCACGGATACGCCCGATCACCTCGGACCAGCGCAGGGTCATGGCGTCGGCCTGGGCCAGATAGGCCTCAAAACTCTCGCCACCGGTTTTGTTGAAACAGGCAGGCAGGAAGGTGGCCGGATTGCGCACCGCCAGACAAAACTCGACCTCCTGGTCGTGAAAGACGTTGAACAGTTTGCGACATTTTTCCGCCGCATCGGGGTAAAGCCTTTCATTGTGCAAGACCCGCTGAATGCCGCATAAAAACGTGTTGTTGGAGAATATGATCCGCTGCGGGTCATCCTCGGTCAGGATCGAATCCAGCAGCAATTCCTGGGTGGCGTAATCGGCGGGGCCACCCTTGAGCGTTTCCAGCGTGGCGCGCAGGATCGGCCGCCAATGGCCCGGATTTGGCACCATGATCTTTTCTTCGGCCAGAAAGCGTTTGTTGCGGGACAGGCAATATTGAAGATGGCCTTCGTCCGTGCAATGGGCGCCGATGTGATAGACTATTTGCATAAGGTTAAACTGCTGCGGTTTGTTTTCTTGGTTACGACAAGTATAGCGGCTTTTCTGGACAGGGAAACCGCTTTCGGTTAAAGCCGCCTTAATGGTTGAGCAAACGAGTCAGATAAAGCCGAAAGCGCGGTTTCCCGCGCGGTTCCGGTCATGGGTCCCCGAGATCAGTTTCTGGTCGATCGGCGCTTTGGCTATTGCGGCACTGGTTCTGCTGCCGATCCTGTCGGTGTTGTGGCTGGCGCTTAATCCGGTGGAAAATATCTGGCCGCATCTGCTGACAACCACCCTGCCCCGCTATTTCGGCAATACCTTGTTTTTGATGGTCGCGGTCGGCCTGCTGAGCACCATGGTCGGCACCGGGGCGGCGTGGCTGGTGGTGATGTACCGCTTTCCGTTGCACGGAGTGTTGCAATGGGCTTTGTTGCTGCCGCTGGCAATCCCGGCCTATATCGGCGCTTATGCACTGGTGGATTTTCTGGAATATGCCGGGCCGGTGCAGACTGGTCTGCGGGCCGTATTTGGCTGGACATCGGCGCGCGATTATGCATTTCCCGAGATCCGCTCGCGCGGCTCCGCCGTTCTGGTGCTGTCAGCCGCGCTTTACCCCTACGTTTACCTGATGGCGCGCACCGCGTTTCGCGACCAGTCCGTCGGCGTGCTGGAAGTGTCGCGCGCCCTTGGCTGCGGCCCGTGGCGCAGTTTTTTCCGGGTCGGCCTGCCGCTGGCCCGCCCGGCAATAGCCGCCGGTGTGGCCATCGTGATGATGGAAACCGCCAATGATTTTGGCACGGTCGAGTTTTTCGCGGTGCAGACCCTGACCACCGGCATTTTCACGGTCTGGCTTGAAGCCTCCAACGCTGGTGGTGCGGCCCAGATCGCCATGGTCATTCTGGGCCTTGTGCTGATGCTGGTGGCGCTGGAGAAAACCAGCCGCCGCAAGATCCGCTTCTTTCGCACCACCAACCGTCAATCACCGATCGAGCCGCGCCGCCTGAACGGCCTGGCCGCCGCGTTGAGCGTTGCGCTGTGCGTCATTCCCTTCGCCGTGGGCTTTGTGCTGCCCGCAGGCGTGATCGGCTGGCACGCGCTGGACAATGCCGAGATCTGGCGCAATGGCGATCTTTATACCGCGCTCTGGACAACGATCTGGGTTGGCGGTGTGGCAGCGACGCTGACTGTCATCGGCGGTGTTTTTCTGGTTTACGGCGTGCGCCTCAGCGGCAAGGGGCTGCCCGGCAAGGTGCTGCCCCTGACCACCATCGGCTATGCCGCCCCCGGGGCCGTTCTCGGCATCGGCCTCGTGATCCCGCTGGCCGCATTGGACAACCGCGTCGCCGATCTGATCGAAGGGTTGACGGGCTATGACCCCGGCCTGATGCTGACCGGCTCGGCCTTCGCCATTATCCTCGCCTATTTCGTGCGCTTCTTTGCCATCGCTCAGGGCGCCGCCGACGCTGCAATGGGGCGCATATCACCAAACCTGCCCATGGCCGCCCGCTCGCTGGGCCAGACCGAGGCCGGAACCCTGCGCCGCATCCACCTGCCTATGATAAGGGGCTCCATCGCCACCGCGCTGCTGCTGGTATTCGTGGACAGCGTCAAGGAACTGCCCGCCACCCTGCTGCTGCGCCCGTTCAACTTCAACA
>JAADIC010000020.1 GCA_013151535.1 Alphaproteobacteria bacterium
CGTTGCAAAAGCCCCCGCCATGGGGCGGTCGGGGGCTGGCATTTTTGCAAAATGCCGGGCGGTAAATAGTTCAGGTGTACCCAACGAAGAATTCTCATAATCTCACCCAATCGCCTCCAGCACAGCTTGGCCCAACTGCGCCGGGCTTTCTGTCACCGTGATGCCCGCGATCCGCATGGCTTCGATCTTGTCGTCGGCCCCGCCTTTGCCACCGGCGACAATCGCACCGGCGTGGCCCATGCGACGGCCCGGAGGGGCGGTGCGGCCTGCGATGAAACCGGCGACGGGTTTGCGGCGGCCCTTTTTGGCCTCATCAATCAGGAACTGCGCGGCTTCTTCTTCGGCAGAACCGCCAATTTCGCCGATCATGATGATGCTTTGGGTTTGCTCATCGCCCAGCAGCAGTTCCAGCGCGTCGATATGTTCGCAGCCCTTGATTGGGTCGCCGCCAATGCCGATGCAGGTGGATTGACCAAGGCCGATGGCGGTGGTCTGGCCCACCGCCTCATACGTCAGCGTGCCCGAGCGTGACACAACCCCGACCGAACCTTTCATGTGGATATGCCCCGGCATGATGCCGATTTTGCAGGCGCCCGGTGTGATAACGCCGGGGCAATTTGGCCCGATCAGGCGGGATTTGGAGCCATCCAGCGCGCGTTTGACCTTCATCATGTCCAAGACCGGAATGCCCTCGGTGATGCAGACGATCAGTTCCATTTCCGCATCAATCGCTTCAAGGATCGCGTCAGCCGCGAAGGGCGGCGGCACATAGATTGCGCTGGCGTTGGCGTTGGTGACGTGCTTGGCCTCGGCCACCGTGTTGAAGATAGGCAAGTTCAGATGGGTACCGCCGCCCTTGCCCGGTGTCACGCCACCGACCATCTTGGTGCCGTATTCAATGGCTTGCTCGCTGTGGAATGTGCCCTGAGAGCCGGTGAAGCCTTGGCAGATTACGCGGGTGTTTTCGTCTACGAGTACGGACATTTTTGCTTCCTTGTTGCCGAATTTCGGGCGTTTGGTTTAGATGTTCAGTAATTTCTACTGATGTTGATTGATATGCGTCGGGCGTTGCTGGAACCCGACATGAATACGCTAGTTTTGAACTGGGCCTGACCATTGCGCATGAGGCCGTTGCCAACAGATTGAAACCCCCGTGCCGCCATTTCTTTGCGCGCAAAATCCAGAATCAGATCGGGGCTTTCATCGGTGAATATTTCGGCCCCACACTCGATCAGGTTCTTGCGTTTGATGAGCCGAATTTCAAAATTGGCAGCGCGATATCCGCCCTTGAGGAGGGCGCCGGGCGGGGCTTTGAAGGCCTTTTTGAACTGACGCCGGTCCGCGCGGTTTTTGGTCTGCCGATAGCCATATCCTACAAGCGCATTGCTTTGATCAAAACTGCCGAATGTGGCGTCAATACAGGTACCGATTAGCAGCGTGGTTTCACGCGAGGGAAGACCCGCCGACTGTGCATAGGCAAGCGGCGCACTCGCTAGTGCGCCCAAACACACAGCGATTGCCAAACGGATTTTCATGCAACATATCTCCTGAAAATCGTGACCAATAAAGGTTCTGGGTGGGTAGGCATTGCGTTTCCAGTTTCCTAAGCGGCGCGTGAAAGCAGCGCATTGATGTTGTCGTCAAAGGGCAGGCGGATCGGGTTGAGGAGTTTCACCTTTAGTCCTGCCTTTTGTGCGATGGCGTTGAGGTCGTTGAGCGTGAAATAATTGACGTGGTCGGGATAGCGATAGCCGACCCATTTCCTGCCGGTGATCTTGCGGTTGATTGAGCCGAAATTCGGCACCCGTACATAGATATTACCATCGGGTTTAAGGGCAAGGGCGGCACCTTTCAGAACCTTCAGGGGTTCTTCCTCGTGTTCCAGATAGGAAAACATCACGATACCGTCGAAATTGTCTTTGGGGAATTTCCAGATCGCTTCGGCACCGGGGCCGTGGATGCAATATCCCCCCTGTTTGCGCATGGAAGCGTCGGCGTTTTGCGCAAGCTCTTTGGATATTTCGATGCCGTAGCGCACAAAGCCGGGATAATCCTCGTTAGCATTGGCACAGCCGATATCCAGCAGATCGCCCGACCCGAACCATGCGGTATATTTATCGGCGGTGGATTTGCGAAACGCGGTGTGGCGCACCCGTGTGGCCACATCCAACCGATAGGCAATCGGGCTTTCTGCAAGGCGGCGCTCGTGCTCGGTTTCATAGGTTTTTTCCCATGCATATTCTTCGACCAGCGCCCCATACCCCGGTGGGTTTTTCAGATAGACATGGGTGCAGCCATCGCATTGCTCGACCGACCAGTGGTCGCGGCTGATGGCTGGCAGGGGGGTTGAGCTGACGTGCTCGCAAATCGGGCAGTTGCGGGTTTTCAGGGCTGCGTTTTTTTCGTTGGGGTCTAGCATCCGGTGTCCTCGCCTGCTTTGAGGGGGGGCATGGTTGCGTGGATTATGGTTTGGTTTGTGGCTGGGTTGAAGTTGAACACCACCACCATTGACCCGTTGGAGAAGGTGTGGCGCAGGGTCGGGGCGGTGGCCTCGGGCAGCCCAGCCCGGCTGCGGAAGCTGTGTTCAAAGGCGAGGCGGTATGCGGGGGTTGTGTCGCCGATGGTCATGGTGGTCGAGAATTGGGTGCCGATGGGGGTGTCTTCGGCACCGAGTTCGATGCTCAGGTTTTGGGTGGTGTCGGTGAATTGTGACAGGTATTCATCGCCCAGAACTGGTTGGCCGACCTTGAGGTTTGCGCGCCCAAGCAATGCTGCTACTTGGTTTGCGCAAGGTAAGGCGGCGCGCGTAACCTCAAACAGGGCGGCGGCTTTCGGGGCGGGGATTGTGGGCATGGCTGCCGCAGGGGTCGCTAGTAAAGACATCGCTGTGCCTATAAGGATCGTGCCTTGCCGCGCGTTTTGGCAGTATGTATCACGACGCGATACAATTCTCTTGTTTTTTGTATCGCGCTGTGATACGCCCACCCCATGATCCGATCCATTCGAGACAAGCGCGTTCAGCAGATTTTGGATGGGTCCGTGCCAAAGCGCTTTCCGCCCGGTCTGGCGCGGGCGGCGGAGCGGCGGTTGAAATATCTGATGGATGCGGTTTCGTTTGAAGAATTGCGCAGCCCGCCGTCGAACCGATTGGAGGCCCTGCGCGGGGATCGCGCTGGTTGGTTTTCCATGCGGATCAACCGCCAATGGCGGATTTGTTTTCGCTGGGCGGATGGTGCAGCCGAGAATGTTGAGATCGTGGATTACCACTGAGGAGGGATGATGGAGATCAGATTTGCAAACCCGATTCACCCCGGCGAAATGCTGCGGGAGGAATTTATGGTTCCCCTTGGTTTGACCAGTGGAAAGCTGGCCAAGGCGCTTGGCGTGCCGCGCACCCGTATTGAACGCTTGGTGCGCGAAGAAACCGGGATGACGACGGATACGGCGGCGCGACTTGGTAAGTATTTTCAAACCACGGCGCAGATATGGCTGAACTTTCAAACCAGCTACGAACTGGATTGCCTGCACGCCGATAAAAAACGGCTGGCGATGCTGGACGCGATTGTGCCGCTTGAGCGGCCTGATCTGGAGGGGGAGGCGGCTTAAAGTCATCACAAGACAGACAAAATGGTGGCGGCAATTTGCAAGGGGGCTGAACCCGCGCTCATCTGACAACACTCAAGGCAACCAAATGCCTTTCTTGAGCAAGTTTTTTATCATTCCGGTTGACCAAAGTGATGGTTGTTTTGTCTTGGCTAGCCAAGGTCCAGACATTGACAAAATTTGCTCCGAGCCGCGCGACACGATCTGAATTCACCTCGGAGTATTCCAATTCAAGTTTTTCAATCAGCTTTGTAAACAGTTCATTTGCCGTGCTTGGAACAGAAAATATCAGAACCGAACAAATTTCCGCCTCGGGTGAGGATTCAAAATTCACGGCACCATTTCGATCCGGTGTAAGTATCACTTCAATCTTCGTGTCTTTTTCAAGCACACTTGCGAGCACGCCGCCTTGATTGAGCATCGCAAGTTTAAATATGTTTGCACCGTGATCCTCATTCCTGATTGGGCAATAGGATGCAAATGCGGTGATGCCCTCTAGGGGGGTATTGAAAATAACCTGATTTATCTGCGGAGCACGGCTGTATGGCTCGGGTAGAAAACCACCGGTCGATAGACGCAGAGCAATCACCAAGACCACGGCAGCTACCATTACAAAGAATATTCGCGTTTTCTTTGTTGGGTTTGTTTTAAAGGTCAACGCAAAACCCCCCAGCATACATCGCATCAATTTGGCCACTGATCCACGCCAGCCAATCGAAATCGGGCAGTCGTTGCATTGGTTCATATGAAGTTATAGGTCGAATATCGAACACACCTTTTTCACTTCATAATGACAAGGGTTTCGGAATTTCTTCCATCGCCACTGGCACTAAAGGACTTTGATCCTTTTTTGTAAGCGCCGATATACATACCGGATGCGATGATCGGGTTCCGGCTCCGCTTTGAGCCTAGAGCTACAAGTCCTGCATCGACGTTCGCCCAAAGTGCCTTGTACTCCCAATTTCCGGTCACTTTTGCCAGACAAGTACCTTTTTCGGGTGAGGCCATTTGTAGGATGGTCTTGCCCCAGCCCTTGCCGAAGATCTTGACGTAAATTTTGTCAAAAGTGGCAGATCCCAGATTCTTGCTTTCCGAAAGCGCAAATCCGTATCCACCGACTACTGAACCCATAGGCTTTCGGTTGACCACTACTTTCAGGCAAACCGCCACAATATCTTTTGATATAATGGCCATTTCCGCGCGTTCCTTTTTTTTGCTTTTGGCCATTCCGTAACTTGGAATTGCAAGCACAAGACTAACAGCCAGAAAAGCAAATATGGTCCGAGACATGACTTGTTGTTTCATCTTTCTACCCCTTAACCGCCTTTACAATCTTCGCCGCCGCATCCCCAAGATCATCGGCCGCAATCACATCCAGCCCGCTTTCGTTGATGATCTTTTTGCCAAGTTCCACATTCGTACCCTCAAGCCGCACGACCAGCGGCATGTTCAGCCCGACTTCTTTCACCGCAGCCACGACACCTTCG
This sequence comes from Alphaproteobacteria bacterium, assembly GCA_013151535.1. GTDB lineage: Bacteria > Pseudomonadota > Alphaproteobacteria > Rhodobacterales > Rhodobacteraceae > UBA5972. The sequence continues at coordinate 5,091 of JAADIC010000020.1, forward strand.
GCAATCACGTCACAGCGCATGATGCCGCCGAAGATGTTGACGAGGATGCCTTTGACTTGCGGGTCCGAGGTGATGATTTTGAACGCCTCGGTGACTTTCTCTTTGGTCGCGCCGCCGCCTACGTCAAGGAAGTTTGCGGGCTCGGAGCCGTAGAGTTTGATGATGTCCATCGTGGCCATCGCCAGCCCGGCGCCGTTGACCATGCAGCCGATTTCACCGTCCAGCGCGATATAGTTCAGGTCATGCTTGGAGGCGGCCAACTCCTTGGGGTCTTCCTCGGTCTCGTCGCGCAGGGCCATGATGTCGGGGTGGCGGTACATGGCGTTTGAATCAAAGCTCATCTTGGCGTCGAGGCATTTCAGATCGCCCGCGTCGGTGACGATCAGCGGGTTGATCTCCAACATCTCCATGTCTTTTTCGAGGAACATTTTATAGAGCGTGTTTATCAGGGCGACGCATTGCTTGACCTGCTTGCCCTCCAGCCCCAGCGTAAATGCCACGCGGCGGCCGTGGAAGGCCGACAGGCCGGATGCCGGATCAATGGAGAAGGACAGGATTTTTTCCGGCGTGTTGGCGGCCACCTCTTCGATGTCCATGCCGCCTTCGGTTGAGCAAACGAACGCCACGCGCGAGGATTGGCGGTCGACCAGCAGGGCGAGGTAAAGCTCGGTTTCGATACCAGCACCGTCTTCGATATAGACGCGGTTGACTTGTTTACCAGCGGGGCCGGACTGGTGGGTGACAAGGGTGCGGCCCAGCATTTTTTCGGCCTCGGCAGCGGCCTCGGAGACCGATTTCGTTAGACGCACGCCACCGGCTTCGCCAGCTTCGGGTTCCTTGAAGTGGCCTTTGCCGCGCCCACCCGCATGAATTTGCGCTTTGACCACCCAAAGCGGGCCGTCGAGCTCACCCGCCATGGTCTTGGCCTCGTCGGCTTTCAGAACCACACGGCCATCGGAAACGGGTGCGCCAAAATCTTTCAGCAGGCGCTTGGCCTGATATTCGTGAATATTCATGGGATGTCTTTCTGTGAGGCTGGCTGTTGGTCCGGTTCGTGCCAAACTGTCACAGGGGAAGATGGGGGGGAAGCAAATATTCCCATATTTTACAGGGATCACGGAATTATGTAGGTTTTGTGATCACACGGGAAAATTTTGTGATCACAAATATATGAGCTCCGCTTGTCCGGCCTGAGAAAGGCGAGTCGAAAGTGTTGAGAAACCCGTAACGAAACGGGGCGCGGCCTGACTGCTGCGCCCCGTTTTAGCTGTGTTTGCCTTGGTTTACGCCAGTGAGCCGTCAATCTCGATACAGGCTTCAACCAGCCCTTTGACCGCGTTGACGGACTTGTCGAACATGGCCTGTTCGCCTTTGTCGAGCTTGATCTCGATGACCTTTTCGATGCCACCAGCGCCAATCACAGTCGGCACGCCCACATAGGTGTTCTTGAGGCCGTAAGCGCCATCCACATTGGCGGCACAAGGCAGTACCCGCTTCTGGTCTTTCAAATAGGCCTCGGCCATTTCGATTGCGGAGGCTGCGGGCGCATAAAAGGCCGAGCCGGTTTTCAGAAGGCCAACGATCTCGGCCCCGCCGTCACGGGTGCGTTGCACGATTGCATCGAGTTTGTCTTGCGTCGTCCAGCCCATTTTTACCAGATCCGGCAGGGTGATGCCGCCGACGGTGGAATAGCGGGTGAGCGGCACCATGGTGTCACCGTGACCACCCAGAACGAAGGCGGAAACATCACGGGCGGAAACGCCGAATTCTTTGCTGAGGAAGTGGCGGAAGCGGCCTGAATCCAGGATACCCGCCATGCCGCAAACCTTATGCGCGGGCAGGCCAGAAAATTGTTGCAGCGCCCAGACCATGGCATCGAGCGGATTGGTGATGCAGATAACGAACGCGTCTGGCGCGTGTTTGGCGATGCCTTTGCCAACCGATTTCATCACCTTTAGGTTGATGCCCAAGAGGTCATCGCGGCTCATGCCGGGTTTGCGGGCAACACCGGCGGTGACGATGCAAACATCCGCGCCTGCGATGTCGGAATAGTCTGTGGTGCCGCTGATATCTGCATCAAAGCGCGACATCGAGGCGCTTTCGGAAATATCCAGCGCCTTGCCTTGTGGGATACCGTCCATGATGTCGAAAATGACGATGTCGCCCAGTTCTTTGGTTGCCGCCAGATGGGCCAAAGTGCCGCCGATCTGACCGGCCCCGATCAATGCGATCTTTGCTCTTGCCATGATAAAACTCTCCAATCGGTTGGGATATCTGGTGCTTGCGTACTGCGATAAGGTGTGTTCTGCAAGGTGAAAGACGTGAAAAATTGCCGGATCACGGCCTATTGTATACAATTGTGTTCAATTGAGATTACCGCACCAAAGGGGTTTGCGTGGAACTTGATCTGCTATTCTTTGGCTTCGCAATACCGGCGGTTCTGTTCGCCGGTGTCTCCAAGGGCGGGTTTGGTTCGGGGGCGGCTTTTGCCTCGACCCCGTTGCTGGCGATGATTTTGGAGCCGGGGCAGGCGGTGGGGCTGATGCTGCCGCTGCTGATGGTGATGGATCTGACGGGGTTGAAACCCTATTGGCGCAAGTGGGATTGGCCCAATGCCAAGGTGCTGATCTTAGGGGCGATTCCGGGCACGGTGATCGGGGCGTTAATTTTTCGCGCGGCGGATGCAGACACGTTTCGCCTTATGATCGGGGCGGTGGCGCTGGGCTTTGTCGCCTATCAGGGCGCGCGAAAATTCGGTTGGCTTGCGGTCAAAGCAAAGCCGTTTCGCCCCTTAGCCGGTGCATTTTGGGGCATGATGGCGGGGATCACCAGTTTTATCAGCCATGCGGGCGGGCCGATGCTTGCGGTGCATCTGTTATCTCAGAACATCACGAAAACCGGCTATCAGGCCACGTCGGTATTGGTGTTTTTTGTCGCCAACTGGATGAAATTCATCCCCTATCTGATGCTTGGCATGATGACGCCGCAAACGGTTTGGGCTGATCTGTTGCTGGCCCCCGTGGCGATTGCCGGCACTTATCTGGGGGTCTATGCGCACCGGTTAGTACCGGAGCGCATCTATTTTACGCTGACTTACGGGATGCTGCTCATCACCGGGATCAAACTGTTCTATGATGGGCTGACTTAGGCGTCATTGCCCTGCGCGGGCAATTGTTCTGCCACCCGTTCCCAGCTTTCACCCGAGGCCACGAGGCAGGAAATACCGGCCGAGGTTGTCACCACGATTGTCCAGGTGCCGGTTGTGGGCGAGGCGAACATCTCGACCACGGAATTGTTTTGCCCCAGCCCGATGCTTTGGCGCACTTCGCCGTAGCGCGATTGCAGGCGTTCAACCACCACTTGCCGATCAGCACAGGCCGGTTGCTGTTGGGCATTTGCGTTTTGGGTTGTCCAAAGTACACCGCCCAGCCCCAGAGACAGGGCAAAGAAATATGTTTTCATCATCATCGTCACACCTTTTGATGTCAGGTATGCAGCGCGAATTCAGCCAAATCGGAATTCTTCCAAGCGCCCGCGCCACCCTGCGGGTTTCAAAGTGCCGGGTTTGATTTTCAAAGCCCGACGTCCAACCGATCGCGTCCCACCACCACCGGCCTTGCGTGAAGATTGCGACAAAAGTGGTAAGGACAGGTAAAGCATGCGTTCGCAGGTTTGGAAATGTCGCAACAGTTTCGATTAAACTCGCTGTATTTCGCGGTGACATCGGGCGCTTGCAAAGACTTTCCGGCTGTGCTCCACAGGGGAAAACCCTGATGACAAGGCCCTTGAGATGACTGAAATGACCAAACCTTTCCGCTCGCTGCTCTATATCCCCGGCTCCAAAGAGCGGGCGTTGGAAAAGGCGACAGTTTTGCCGACGGACGGTATTATTTTTGATCTGGAGGATGCGGTTGCCGTCGATGAAAAGGCCAATGCACGGGACATGGTGGCGGCGACGCTGGTTGCGCGGGACTATGGCGCGCGTAGCTTGATGGTGCGGGTGAACGGATTTGGAACCGAGTGGGTTGACGATGATCTGGCGACGATCTGCGCGGTTGGACCGGCGGCGATATTGTTGCCCAAGGTCAATTGCGGTGCGGATATCAAGCGTTTGGCCAACTATCTGGACGGCCATGAAAATTGCGCCGGAACCCGCATCTGGGCGATGATGGAAAGCCCGCTGGGGATATTGAACGCGGCTGAAATTGCCGCGGCCTCGCCGCGTTTGCAGGGGATGGTCATGGGCACGAATGATCTGGAGAAGGATCTGGGCGCGCGCGCGACTGCGGATCGCAGCCCGATGATGACCAGCCTCGGGCTGTGCTTGCTGGCGGCGCGGGCTTACGGGCTGGTCTGTGTGGATGGCGTTTACAACAAGTTTAAGGATGGTGACGGATTGCGGGTTCTGTGCGAACAGGGGCGCAATCTGGGTATGGACGGTAAAAGCCTGATCCATCCGGCGCAGATCGAGGTGGCGAACGAGGTTTTTGCACCAAGTGTGGCGGATATTGAACTGGCGTTGCGCCAGATGGCAGCGTTTGAAGAGGCCGAGGCCAAGGGGCTTGGCATCGCGGTTCTGGATGGCAGTATCGTTGAAAACCTGCATGTCGAGACCGCGCGCGGCGTGTTGTCTAGGGCGCAGGCTATCGGGTTGATTTAGGGCGGCGGCTACACCTGATTTGCAGTGCTATAACGTGTTTTCAAAGGGAATATTGCACCCTTCAACTTTATGTCCTCCTACCCCAAGTTTCTTCTTGTTAACCGCAAAGGATCAGGCGATTTCTCCGCTAGCCCGCTAGCCCGCTAGCCCGCTAGCCCGCTAGCCCGCTAGCCCGCTAGCCCGCTAGCCCGCTAGCGCAATGGCGCGACGAACGGATGATATAGGGATGCAGGAACTTTTGAGCAGAATGGGGAAACTCAGATTTAGAAGGCCGGGAACATAGAAATGGTATAAACGGCATATATGGGTGCACACCAGAAGGGGCACCACTTGGACAAAAGAAAGGCCGCAAATGGCTTGGATCAAAACGATTGACTATGAGAATGCTACCGGCAAGCTGAAAAAACTCTATGACCGGGTCAAGGGGCCGGATAATAACGTCGACAATATCATGATGTCGCACAGCCTGCGCCCGCACTCAATGGAGGGGCATATGGCGCTTTACAAATATGCGCTGCACCACACCGGCAACACGCTGCCAAAGTGGTTTTTGGAGGCCATCGGGGTTTGGGTCAGCCACCTGAATTCCTGTGACTATTGTATCGCGCACCACTTTGCCGGGCTGAAACGCCTGATGCAGGATGATGTGAGGGCCGCTGCCATTCGCGCGGCGTTCAAGGCGGGTGAGTTGGCGGACGCCCCGCTTGAGGCGGCGCAAAAGCTGGCGCTGGACTATGCCAAAGTGCTGACGCTGAACCCGTCTGCGGTGACCGAGGCGATGGTGGATGGCTTGCGTAAGGCCGGGTTTAAGGACGGTGAAATCCTCGAAATCAATCAGGTGACCGCCTATTTCAACTATGCCAATCGCACGGTGCTTGGGCTGGGGTGTTCAACCGAGGGTGACATTCTGGGATTGTCGCCGAACAAATCGGACGATCCGGACGACTGGTTGCACACTTAAGGCCCTGACCCTAAGGCGTAGGCTTTCTTTCCATCACATCAAACGCCTGCGAGCAGTCGTTGAACCATTGGATCATCGGGCGGGTCAGGACAGCCCGATCCGCCCACCCGGCGCCGTGGTGACACAGGCGTTTACCAAGCGCGGGATCAACCCCGATCTTGTCGTATTTCATCGCCTTGACGGTATCAACCCAGCCAGCTTTGACAAAGCGGCGGTGGATGTTGGTGATGCGCTGGATGATATGGAAGGTGATAAAATGGCCGAGGTAGTCAAGATCTGACGTGGCGCGATCCTTGGGCAGGATGTCTTGCAATATCTTCACGGCATCCTCGCAATCCACCGGCCAGAATTCATCGCCCGCAAGCCAGGCGAAATCCTCCATCCCCTGACGTTTGCCGCAATGTTCCCAGTCAAACCAGAACACCTGCCCCTTGGCCCCGATTGAGGCATTGCCCGGGCGGGCGTCCCATTTGATGAAGGTGGTGGCGGGGACGTGCAGGTAATCCGTCAGCGCCTGAAAATCCACCGCTGGCGGGGCAATATCGAATTTTTTCGCGGTTCGAACCGAGGTGCCCAGAAAACCTTTGACCCACTTTTCCTCGGTTCCAAGGGCCGGGACAATCTCGGCCAGCCCCGAGTTCTCACCAGCCTCGCGGATTTGCAGCAGGCTTTCAAAGGCCCGCGCGGCAATGTCGAGCTTTCCTGCCTCGTTCGCGACCATCATTTCACCCGACAAGCGACGCGATCCCACATCCTGTTGAAAGAATATCTTTTCGTTACCGCTTAGAAATTTCGGCACTGGTGCGCCCTCATTTGTCAGGCGTTTCAGCACCTCTACCTCAAGGCGCATGCGCCCGGGATACGACCGCTGCGTGGCGACGATGGTTCGGTTGGCGAAATGCACCCGCAGGCTTTCGCGCGATTTGCCCCCCGGGGCGGTGACCCTTTCAACCGGTGCTGCGAAAATCTGGGCGCAGATTTTGGCCACAGCGGCGGGTTTCAGTTTCTCGGATTTTTCGGCCATCTGCCCTGCCTGTTTGTTTTGCATTAGCATAAGGCTTGGCGGAATGATTTCAAACGCTTAATCTGGGTTTGAAATGCGGCGCATGTTTCTTGACCAATTGGTCAGGATGTGCCAGATAAAGCGCCTTCACTATGGCATCAAAAGGGCCCTATGACTGTGTCAGCCAAAACCAAATCCACCACTGTGTCTGTGCAAAATCAGGGCGCTTTGCCGCAAGTCCAGCATATTCGCAATGCCGGCATGGTGCTGGACATGGATTGGGTGCGCGCGGTTGAAGTGAACACAAGTGCGGTGGAGCGGCGGTGTGCCAGTCTGCCCGGGCGGCGCTCGGTCAAGAAGGACTATCAGGCAGCGTGGTTGCTGAAGGCGATCACGGTGATGGATCTGACAACCCTTTCGGGTGACGATACGGAACGCCGGGTCAATCGGTTGTGCCGCAAAGCCATGCAGCCCGTGCGCCCCGATCTGTTGGCGGCTTTGGGCATGGAGGGCAAACGCCTGACTACCGGCGCGATTTGTGTGTATCACGAGATGATACCGGCGGCGGTGCGCGCACTTGAAGGCTCGGGCATACCGGTGGCGGCGGTGTCCACCGGCTTTCCGGCGGGCCTGTCGCCGTTTCATCTGCGGGTTGCCGAGATCAAGGCCTCGGTCAAGGCGGGGGCTGCGGAAATCGACATCGTGATTTCGCGGCGTCTGGTTCTGGAAGGCAAATGGCAGGAATTATACGACGAAATGCGCGCCTTTCGGGATGCTTGTGGCGACGCCCATGTGAAGGCGATCCTTGCCACGGGCGAGCTTGGCACCTTGCGCAATGTGGCGCGTGCTTCGCTGGTGTGCATGATGGCGGGGGCGGATTTCATCAAGACATCAACCGGTAAGGAAAGTGTCAATGCGACCTTGCCCGTGTCGCTGACCATGATCCGCCAGATCAGGGCTTATCACGAGGTCACGGGCATCGAGATCGGCTATAAACCTGCGGGCGGGATTTCCAAGGCCAAGGATGCGTTGGTGTATTTGGCTTTGATGAAAGAGGAACTGGGCAATCGCTGGTTGTCGCCCGACTTGTTCCGTTTTGGTGCATCCTCGCTTTTGGGCGATATTGAACGGCAGTTGGAACATCATGTGACCGGACGGTATTCGGCCTCTTACAGACATGCGATGGGATAGGGATATGAGTGTTTCCGAGATTTTCGAGACGATGGAATATGGCCCTGCACCTGAGGATGCCAAGCCGGTAATGGTGTGGCTTGACGGGCATAAGCGTGCCTTTGGATTGTTTATTGACGGCGCGTTTACCGACGCTGGTGCGGGTTTTGAGACTGCCAATCCGGCCAATGGCAACGCGCTGGCGCGGGTCACGCAGGCCAGCATATCGGACGTGGATGCGGCGGTTTCGGCGGCGCGAAAGGCGCAACCTTCTTGGGAAAAACTGGGCGGGCATGGCCGCGCCAAGGTGCTCTATGCCATTGCGCGCCTTATGCAGAAACACAGTCGCCTGTTCGCGGTGCTGGAGACGTTGGATAACGGCAAGCCCGTGCGCGAAAGCCGCGATATTGATGTGCCACTGGTGGCGCGGCATTTCTATTACCACGCGGGGGCGGCGCAGCTTATGGCCAGCGATATGCCGGACCAGCAAGCGCTGGGTGTGGCTGGCCAGATCATCCCGTGGAATTTCCCGCTGCTGATGCTGGCCTGGAAAATCGCACCGGCGATTGCCATGGGCAATTGCGTGGTGCTGAAGCCTGCCGAATACACCTCGTTGACGGCGCTGCTGTTCGCCGAGATTTGCGTTGAGGCGGGCGTGCCCAAGGGCGTTGTGAATATTGTCACCGGTAACGGTGCGGTGGGCGAGATGATCGTCAATCATCCTGATATCAACAAGATCGCCTTTACCGGTTCCACCGGTGTCGGACGGCGTATTCGCGAGGCGACGGCGGGTTCCGGCAAATCGCTGACGCTGGAACTGGGTGGCAAGTCTCCGTTCATCATCTTTGACGATGCGGATATTGACAGTGCTGTTGAGGGGCTGGTCGATGCGATCTGGTTCAATCAGGGGCAGGTCTGTTGCGCTGGCTCGCGCCTGTTGGTGCAGGAAAGCGTGGCCGAGGCGGTTTACGCCAAAATCCGCGCCCGCATGGACAAGCTGCGGATCGGCGATCCTTTGGACAAGGCGATTGATGTGGGGGCGATTGTTGACCCCAAGCAGTTGAAAAGCATCACAGAAATGGTTGATGGCAGCGCGGGTGAGGGCGAGGTTTATCGCGCCAACACGCCGATGCCCAAGGGCGGGTGCTACTATCCGCCAACCCTGATTACTGGGCTGGAGAGTTCCTCGCGTCTGATGCAGGAAGAGATTTTTGGCCCGGTTCTGGTCGCCACCACCTTTCGCACCCCGTCTGAGGCGGTGGCGCTGGCCAACAACACGCGCTATGGGCTTGCGGCCTCGATCTGGACGGAAAATATCAATCTGGCGCTGGATATTGCGCCCAGGATCGAATGCGGCGTGGCGTGGGTCAACACCACAAACCAGTTCGATGCGGCTGCCGGGTTCGGTGGGCGGCGCGAAAGCGGTTTTGGCCGTGAAGGCGGGCGTGAGGGGTTGTATGCCTATACCAAGCCCAAGGGCAGCGCGAAGCCATTGAAGCCCGTTGTGGCGTTTGAAGGCAAGGCGGGGGCAGCGGCTGATCTGGATCGCACCGCCAAAAACTATGTCGGCGGCAAACAGGCGCGCCCCGATGGCGGCTATGTGCGCGCGATCTACGGGCCGAAAGGCGCGTTTTTAGGCCATGTGGGGATTGGTAATCGCAAGGACATTCGCAACGCCGTCGAGGCGGCGCGCAAGGCTGGCAGTTGGGCGAAAACGACGGGTCACCTGAAGGCCCAAATCCTGTTTTACATTGCTGAAAACCTGTCGGCGCGGGCGGTTGAGCTCGCCGCGCGGCTGGATGCCATGCAGGGCGGGAAATCCGGCAAAGCCGAGGTTGAGGCCAGCATTTCGCGCCTGTTCACCTATGCGGCCTGGGCCGATAAATACGACGGCGCGGTGCATAACGTGCCCATTCGCGGCGTCGCGTTGGCGATGAATGAACCCGTCGGCAGGCTGGGCCTGATCTGCCCCGATGAAGCGCCTCTGCTGGGGCTGATTTCACTGATCGCACCGGCAATTTCCATGGGCAACACCTGCGTTGCGGTGCCGTCGAGCGCGTTCCCGCTGGCGGCAACGGATTTTTATCAAGTGCTGGAAACCTCTGATTTGCCGGGCGGCGTGGTTAATATAGTCACCGGCGATCATGCCGCGCTGGCCAAAACCATGGCCGATCATGCTGATCTGGACGGGCTTTGGTATTTCGGCGCAAGTGACTTGTCGGGGATGATCGAAAAAGCCTCGGCCTTCAACCTCAAGCGCACTTGGGTCAACAATGGCCGCGCGCGTGACTGGGACTTGGCAGAGGGCGAGGAGTTTTTGCGCCACGCGACGGATGTGAAAAACATCTGGATACCTTACGGTGAATGAACGGGACGGCGAATGAAAACCCGCGCTATCCTTGAACGGTTGATTGCTTACGAAACTGTCAGTCGTGATTCCAACAAAGCGCTGATCGACTGGGTGGCGGATTTGCTGGCCATCCATGGTATTGCAAGCACGCTGATCCCGAACGTGGACGGGACCAAGGCCAATCTTTATGCCACTATTGGCCCGATGGACCGCGCCGGTGTTATGCTTTCAGGCCACACCGATGTGGTGCCGGTGGACGGGCAGGAATGGACAAGACCACCGTTTACGTTGACCGAGGCCGATGGCCGTCTTTACGGACGCGGAACATGCGATATGAAGGGGTTTTGTGCCTCTGCGATTTCTGCCGCCATCGCGGCGAGCAAGCGTGATTTGTGCACACCATTGCATCTGGCCCTGTCTTATGACGAGGAAATCGGCTGTATCGGCGTGCGCTCGCTGATCGATATGCTGGCGGATGCGCCGGTTAGGCCTGCCATGTGCATTGTTGGCGAACCAACACATATGGCGGTGGCCTCGGGCCATAAGGGCAAGACCGCATTGCGGGCGAAATGCTTCGGGCAGGAGGGTCATTCGGCGCTGGCGCCGTTAGCCATGAATGCACTGCATCTGGCGGTGGATTTTGCGCAAGCGGTGCGGGCCAAGCAGGCGGAAATCATTGCGACTGGTCACAAGGATGGTGATTACGACGTGCCTTATACCACGCTGCATGTGGGTAAAATCGCCGGTGGCGAGGCGCTGAATATCGTGCCGAACTATGCCTATGTGGATTTTGAAATCCGCAATCTGGCCGAGGATGATCCGCAGGGCATTATCGCCTATCTGCGCAAGGCTGCCGCAGACATTGTTGCCAATACCGGTCATTCGGCGGCACGGATCGAGGTTAACGAAAGCTGGTCCTATCCCGGTCTGCTGACCCCGCAAGACGCCGAGGTGATGGGCTTCGTCAAATCCCTGACCGGGGCGAACGGCTCGATCAAAGTGGCGTTTGGCACCGAAGGCGGGCTGTTCTCAACGCGCCTTGGCATCCCGACGGTGATCTGCGGCCCCGGCTCCATGCAGCAGGGCCACAAGCCGGACGAGTTTGTCAGTGTCGAACAGCTTTCAGCATGTGACGCAATGCTTGGCAAGCTGTTGGATCGGCTTTCATAACGTAGGATGTGTGCCAAGCACACATCCTACGATTTCCAGGTGTCGAGCCATGTTTTGAAGCGGCCCCACAAGCCTGACGCGCGTTCCTGCGCCGCCTCGGCGTGATCGCCTGCGGCCTCGAACGCGTCACCGATATCTTCCAGCACCGGATCAATGCGCTTCTCGCGGAAGCGCTGGATCATGCGATAGATGCGCAAGCCGATCAGCGCCAGCAGGATCAGGAAGATGATGTTAAACCACGGGATGATGGTCACGTCGGGGCTGTCGACCTCGCGGATCGAAACCGCGTTGGGATAGACCGACCAGAAGATCACCCGCCAGCCGTAATGGGTTATCACCGCCCAGCGCGGCGCGTCTTTGGTTGAGATCAGGTCAGTTGCCTCGGCTTGCAGGTTCGAGGTGTCGAATTTGAAATAAGGTGGCCAACTCCAGCCGGTATCCTCGTTGCGGTAAACCATGATTTTGCCGTTGGGATAGACCGCGTTTATCAGGCGCAGGTCGCGGTTTACGCCGTCCACATTGCCGGTATCGGGCTGGGCATAAAATATCCGGTTCCAGCCGGAAAAATCCTGCCGGATGATATCACTGCCGGTGATGC
>JAADIC010000122.1:0-2459 GCA_013151535.1 Alphaproteobacteria bacterium
GCCACCAATATCAGATAAGCCGCCAATCCGACGGTGATCGCTGTAATTGCCCAGTAAAATATCCGCATTGAACCCACCTTATCTGTTGTCTCGCGTTATCCGCGCACCCAATTGCGCCATCAGGCCTTCAAAGATCGGGAAAGACGTGGCCACCGGCCCGCCATCATCCAGCGACACCGGCTTTTGCGCCGCCATGCCAAGGCACAGAAACGACATGGCGATGCGGTGATCCAGATGGGTCACGCAAGTCGCCCCGCCCGCAACGCTGCCCGGCCCGTTGCCGTGCACGATCAGGGTATCCTCGTCCTCTTCCACGCGCACCCCGCAGGCCTCAAGCCCGCGCGCCATGGCATCGATCCGGTCGCTTTCCTTGACCCGCAATTCCTTGACGCCGCGCATGGTGGTTTTGCCGGTTGCATTGGCCGCGACCACCGAAAGGATCGGAAATTCGTCGATCATCGAGGCGGCACGTTCCGGCGGTATTTCGATCCCTTTCATTTGGGGCGAGAACCGTGCCCGCAGATCGGCCACAGGTTCGCCGCCTTCTTCGCGCGGGTTTTCAAAGGTCAGATCGGCGCCCATTTCTTGCAAGCTGATAAACAGCCCCGCCCGTGTCGGATTGAGGCCGATATTTGGCACCAACACATCGGAACCTTCAACGATCAGCGCCGCGCAAACCGGAAAGGCCGCCGAACTGGGATCACGCGGCACCACGATATCTTGCGGCGTAAGTTCAGGCTGGCCGATCAGGGTGATGATATTGCCCGCATCGGTTTTCTCGGTGGTGATCTCGGCCCCAAACCCCGCCAGCATGCGTTCGGTGTGGTCACGCGTCGCCTCGGCCTCGATCACTTGGGTTTGGCCCGGCGTGTTCAGCCCGGCAAACAGCACCGCCGATTTCACCTGCGCCGAGGGCACTGGCGACGTATAGCGCACCGGAACCGGATTTTTCGTGCCGACAATCGTCAACGGCAAGCGCCCGCCCTGACGCCCGTAAGACTGCGCCCCGAACAGTGCCAGCGGGTCGGTAATCCGCCCCATGGGCCGCGCGCGCAACGAGGCATCGCCGGTAAAGGTGGCGGTGATATCCGTGCTGGCCATCACCCCCATAATCAGCCGCACACCGGTACCGGCATTGCCACAATCAATGACGTTCTCAGGCTCGGCGAACCCGCCGACACCCACACCGTTGACGCGCCATTCGCCATCACCCAACCGTTCCACATCTGCACCAAACGCGGCCATCGCCTTGGCCGTGTCCAGCACATCCTGGCCTTCCAGCAAGCCGGTGATCCGGGTTTCGCCAACGCACAAGGCCCCGAGAATCAACGCCCGATGCGAGATCGACTTGTCCCCGGGCACATTAGCCACGCCCTTCAAAGGGCCGCTTTTGCGCGAAGTCATCGGGATCGGGGTATCGTGGGCAGACAAGATCATGTTCCTTTTTTCCTATCTATTAGCGCAAGCGGCAATTGGGGTCCATTGCCTGACTTTCATTGTTCCTCAAATACTCAACTGCGGGACGATGAGTATTTGGGGAACAATGAAAGAAGGCTCACAGCCGTCGGAAGGTCAGGTAATGCGGCGTGCGGTCTTCGCGGATGGCTTTGAGTTCGTAGCGCGTGGAGACCCAGTCATCCCAAGGCTCGCGCCAGTCTGCGGGCCTTTCGGCCAGCCATTCAAAAGCCGGATGTCTGTGCATCTGATCGAGAGTCTGGCGCACATAATCCTCGATATCCGTCGCCACGCGCAGGAGCGCGCCGGGTTTCATCACCTCGGCCAATGGGTCAAGGAATTCGGGATTGACGAACCGGCGGCGGTGGTGGCGGGCTTTGGGCCAGGGATCGGGGTAAAGCAGAAAGGCCTTGTCGATGGATGCGCTTGGCAGCACGTCGAAAAGATCACGCGCATCGCCGGGGTGAATGGCGACATTGCGCACACCTGCCGTGCGGATTTTGCCCAGCAGCATGGCGATGCCGTTGATGTAAGGCTCACAACCGATGAGGCCGATATCGGGATTGCGCGCCGCCTGATGTACCATATGTTCACCGCCGCCAAAGCCGATTTCCAGCCAGACCGGGCGCGGCGTTGCAAACAGGGCTTTGGGGTCGATCTTGTGGCGATCGGGGTTTTCATCCCAGCCGACATTTGGCACGCTCAAATCGCCAAGGTCTTCTTGCATATAACCGACTTGCGAGCGGCGCAGGCCCTTGCCCTGCCGCCGCCCGTAAAAGTTGCGCCATGGGGCCCCCGATGGTGCTTTTCCGTTTGTCACAAACCCACCCCCATCGTCTCCCCCTCCCCCTTCGGGAGGGGGATAAAAGGGGGAGGTTACACCGCGTTTTTCAACGCCTGAACCAGATCGGTTTTCTCCCACGAGAAGCCGCCATCAGCCTCGGCTGGGCGGCCAAAATGGCCGTAAGCCGATGTGCGCTGGAAGATCGGTTTGTTCAGGCCCA
>JAADIC010000122.1:2589-3199 GCA_013151535.1 Alphaproteobacteria bacterium
TAGGCAAGCTGCAAGGTGCAGCGTTCCGCCAGCCCTGCGGCCACGATATTCTTGGCCAGATAGCGCGCCGCATAGGCCGCCGAACGGTCGACCTTGGTCGGGTCTTTACCAGAAAACGCGCCACCACCATGCGGGGCCGCACCGCCATAAGTATCAACGATGATCTTGCGCCCGGTCAGGCCGGCATCGCCATCCGGGCCGCCAATGACAAATTTACCAGTCGGGTTCACATGCCATTCGGTGGCGGCGGTGATCCATTCTTTGGGCATCACTTCGCGGATGTAAGGCTCGACCACGGCGCGCACATCGTCCGAGGTCATGTCCTCGTCCATATGCTGGGTCGACAGCACGATCGAGGTGGCTTCGACCGGTTTGCCGTTTTCATAGCGCAGGGAAAGTTGCGATTTCGCGTCTGGCCCCAGCGTCGGCTCGGAGCCGTTTTTGCGCACTTCAGCAAGGCGTTTCAGGATCGCGTGCGAATAATGGATCGGGGCCGGCATCAGTTCGGGGGTTTCGCGCACGGCGTAACCAAACATGATGCCCTGATCGCCGGCACCTTCGTCCTTGTTGTTGGCCGCATCGACACCTTGGGCGATATCGGCGGATTGCC
>JAADIC010000120.1 GCA_013151535.1 Alphaproteobacteria bacterium
GGTCGATCAGTTCCACTGTGGCGCGGTCCGGCCCATTCGGGCGTATAATCGCGGCGCGGGGCGGGCGGGTTGAGCGCACCTTGACCATGATGCGCCGCTCGGCCAGATCATCAAACGCGCCATCCCCCAGCCAATTGACCTCGCCAATCGGGAAACTGGCCGTGGCCAGCGCCGATTTCGGCCCGACGATCACACGATGCGTGTCGATATCCAGCTTGACCACATAAAGCGGATCACCGCCACCAATGCCAAGGCCGCGCCGCTGACCGATGGTGTAATGGATCACGCCTTTATGTCTGCCCAGAACCTTGCCCTCAAGATCAACGATCTCGCCGGGTTCGGCCGCGCCGGGGCGCAGTTTCTCGATCACCGAGGCGTAGGAACCATTCGGCACGAAACAAATATCCTGACTGTCGGGTTTATCGGCCACCGGCAGGCCGTATTTGCGCGCCAATGCGCGGGTTTCGGCCTTGGATTTCAAATGTCCCAGCGGAAAGCGCAGATATTCAAGCTGATCGGGCTTGGTTGAAAACAGGAAATAGGATTGATCGCGCGCGGGGTCACCAGCCATGTGCAACTCGGCCCCGTTCACCCCGTCAAAGCGCTGGATATAATGGCCCGTGGCCATGCAATCGGCATCCAGATCCTTGGCGGTTTCCAGCAGATCGCGGAATTTCACCCGCTCGTTGCAGCGAATGCACGGCACCGGGGTTGCGCCCGCCATGTATGGAATCGGCGAATTCCTCGATCACCGCGTCCTTGAATTTGCTTTCGTAATCAAGCACATAATGGGGAAACCCGATTTCATCGGCAACCCGGCGCGCGTCATGAATATCGCGCCCGGCGCAGCAGGCCCCCTTTTTGGCCAAAGCTGCCCCATGATCGTAAAGCTGCAAGGTGACGCCGATGACATCATACCCCTCATCGGCCAGCATCGCCGCCACAACCGAGCTGTCGACACCGCCCGACATGGCCACGACCACGCGGGTTTGGGCAGGTGTTTTGGCGAATCCCAGCGAATTCAGCCCTGATTTTTTGGCAGCATTACCCATCGTTCATCTCATTTTCAGGATTCACTCGTAATATAGGAAAATCTTAGGCGTTCTCAAGGGATGCTTTAGCGGTCTTTTAAGATTGTGCGGTCACTCTGACGTGGTGGGCACAGGAAGAAAGGAACGGGTGTGTATATCAGGAAGGGAAAAGGGCCGGTGTTTGTGACCTTGAAAGATGGCAGTAAAATGAGCAGGGCAGATTTGCCACCCGCAAAAACCCGCCGCTGGGTGGCCAGCCGCAAAGCGCGGGTTGTAACCGCGGTCGAGGCCGGGTTGCTTGACGTGAAAGAGGCTTGCGAGATTTATGATCTCAGCAAAGAAGAACTTTTGGATTGGTGTAATCGCGCCAAAATCCACGGCGAAGCGGCGCTAAAAGCCACCGCTGCGCAAAAATATAGACAACCTTAGATTGTGGCGTTAAGAACTGTGTCATGGGTAACCACTGATTAACCATTCTAGTTCATGTTGCGTTAGGAGCCCGGATTCTATTTTGGAGGAATACCATGCGCATTCTGTTGGTCGAAGATGACCCTACCACCTCGAAAAGCATCGAATTGATGCTGGGAAATGCAAATCTGAACGTCTATGCCACCGATCTTGGCGAAGAAGGCATCGACCTTGCCAAGCTATATGATTACGATCTGATCCTGCTGGATCTGAACCTGCCTGATATGAACGGCCATGAGGTTTTGCGCCAATTACGCCGCGCCCGGATTGATACGCCCATCCTGATCCTGTCGGGCAATGACGATGCCCAAAACAAGATCAAGGGGTTCGGCTTTGGCGCTGACGACTATTTGACCAAACCGTTTCACCGTGAAGAACTGATCGCGCGCATCCACGCCATCATCCGCCGCTCCAAGGGGCACGCCCAGTCGATCATTACGACCGGGGCCATATTGGTCAACCTTGACGCGAAAACCGTCGAAGTTGGCGGCGCGCCGGTGCATCTGACCGGCAAAGAATACCAGATGCTGGAACTTCTGTCGTTGCGCAAGGGCACGACCCTGACAAAAGAAATGTTTCTGAACCATCTTTATGGGGGCATGGACGAACCCGAACTGAAAATCATCGACGTGTTCATCTGCAAGCTGCGCAAAAAGCTGTCGGTCGCCACAGGCGGGGAAAACAATATCGAAACGGTCTGGGGGCGGGGCTATGTGCTGCGTGATCCAGAGTGGTTGGAACTGCCCGAACCCATGGCGGTTGGTGCCTGAGGGCGGAATTCTTCTGGACCTTAAAGCTGGCTGGACTTATCCCTTTTCACAAGACTAGGGGGATGTCATGGCAGCGGAAAAACCGGTTGAAGAGTTGACGCGTGACGAGGCGACGCGCGAATTGATCGTCCTTGCACGGGTGATTGGGCAGGCCAACACAGCCTATCACGCCCAAGACGCGCCCGAACTGTCTGACGCCGCCTATGACGCACTGCGCCAACGCAACGCCGCAATCGAGGCGCGTTTTGCTGATCTGAAACGCAGCGATAGCCCCAGCGATCAAGTTGGCGCGACCCCGCGCGAAGGTTTTGCCAAGGTCAAACACGCTGTGCGGATGATGTCGCTTGGCAACGCCTTCACGGATGAAAACGTCGTGGAATTTACCGCCCGTATTCGGAAATTCCTGGGTCTCAAACCAGATGATCGGCTGGATTTCACGGCAGAACCCAAGATTGACGGGCTATCCCTGTCGCTGCGCTATGAAGACGGTGTGCTGACGCAGGCCGCCACCCGTGGAGATGGCGAGGTCGGCGAGAATGTCACAGATAACGCGTACACCATCACCAACATTCCACATGAAATTCCGGGCGCGCCCAAAATCCTTGAAGTTCGGGGGGAGGTTTACATGCGCCATCAGGATTTCGAGGCTCTGAACAAACGCCAGATCGCCGCTGGTAACAAACCCTTCGCCAATCCCCGCAACGCCGCCGCCGGTTCGTTGCGCCAACTTGACAGCTCAATCACAAAATCACGCCCCTTACGGTTTTTCGCCTATGCCTGGGGCGAGATTTCAGACCCGTTGGCGAAAACCCAGTTCGACGCGATCCAGCACTTTGCCGATTTCGGCTTTTCCGTCAATCCACTCTTGGCGCTGTGCCGCACCTCAGATGATTTACTGAAACAGTATCGCTGGATTGAAGAACAACGCGCCACGCTTGGTTATGACATTGACGGGGTGGTCTACAAGGTTAACGATCTGGGATTTCAGGCCCGCCTGGGCTTTCGCTCAACCACACCCCGCTGGGCCATTGCCCATAAATTCCCGGCCGAAATCGCCCATACATTGCTGGAAGACATCGAAATCCAGGTCGGCCGCACCGGCGCATTGTCCCCGGTTGCCCGCCTGAAACCGGTAACGGTTGGCGGTGTGGTTGTCTCGAACGCCACACTCCATAACGAGGATTACATCGCCGGGCGGGATTCCAAAGGCCGGCTGATCCGTGACGGGCGCGATATTCGCATCGGTGACTGGGTCGAGGTATACCGCGCCGGTGACGTGATCCCGAAGATCCGCGACGTGGATATCAGCAAACGCAGCCCCGACAGCAAGCCCTATATCTTTCCCGACAAATGCCCGGAATGCGGCTCAGACGCTTTACGCGAAGCGGGGGATTCGGTGTCGCGCTGCACCGGTGGGCTGATCTGCCCGGCGCAAGCGGTTGAAAAACTGAAACATTTCGTCTCGCGCGGGGCGTTTGACATCGAAGGCCTCGGGGCCAAACAGATCGAGGCGTTTTTTGACGATGAACAGCTTCCAATCCACGAACCGGACGACATCTTCACGCTTCAGGCGCGCGATGCCAAAAACCTGACAAAACTGAAAAACCGCGATGGCTGGGGCGATCTTTCGGCCCAGAACCTGTTCGCTGCCATTGCCGAGAAACGCAAAATTCCGCTCAACCGGCTGATTTTTGCCCTTGGTATCCGGCATGTGGGTGACAGTTCCGCCACGCTTTTGGCGGGGCATTATGGGTCTTGGCAGGCGCTTGAAGAAAATCTAAAAAAAGCAACAATCGGCGAAGGGCCGGAATGGCAGGATTTGCTCAGCATTGACGGTGTCGGCGCCGTGATGGCGACCGCCCTTGTAACCGCGTTTCATCAAGCGGCCTCGCGCGCCTCGATCGATCGATTGTTGCAACATCTCACTGTAAAAAACGCGGTGATTGCAAGCCCGCCCGGCAGCCCGGTCGCGGGGCTGGTCGTGGTTTTCACCGGCACGCTTAAGCAGATGAGCCGGGCCGAGGCCAAAGCCACCGCCGAAAAACTGGGGGCCAGGGTGACAGGCTCGGTTTCGGCCAAGACCGATCTGGTGATTGCCGGCCCCGGGGCGGGCTCCAAGGCGAAAAAAGCCGCGGAACTGGGAATTCGCACGCTTTCCGAGCAGGAATGGCTTGAATTGACCGGGTCAAATCCCTGACACTCGGCCCCATGAGCACGCGCCCCGAAATCCTGTTTCCGCTTTTCGCCGAGATCACCAAACTGGCGGGGGTCGGCCCCAAGCTGGCCAAGCATTTTGAAACCCTCGGGGTCACCAAACCGCGCGATTTGCTGTTCACGCTGCCCCATTCCGGCATCAACCGGAATATCCGCAACTCGATCCGCGAAATCGAAGCGCCGGATGTGGCGACGGTCGAGGTTGAGGTTGGCATGCATCAGCCAAATGCCGTCAAGGGGCGGCCATACCGGGTGAATGTAGAGGATGCGCAGACCTCGTTCCAACTGGTGTTTTTCCATGCGCGGGCCGATTATCTGCGCCGGTTGCTGCCAACCGGCCAACGACGGATCGTCTCGGGCAAGGTGGAAATATTTGATAACGTTGCACAAATGGTGCATCCGGATCATGTTTTGGCGCTGGATGAGGCAGAGTCGATCCCCGCGTTTGAGCCAGTCTATCCGTTAAGCGCCGGCCTCAGCCAGAAAGTCATGCGCAAGGCGGCTTTGGACGCGCTGGCCCGCGCCCCGAAACTTGCGGAATGGATCGAGCCGAGCCTGAAAGCGGCGCAGGGCTGGCCCGATTGGAACCCTGCAATCGACGCCGCCCATAATCCGCAATCCGGCGCGGAAACCTCGCCGCGCACCCCCACCCGCATGCGTCTGGCCTATGACGAAATGTTCGCCCATCAGTTAACCTTGGCCTTGGCGCGGGCCAAGATCAGGCGCGGCAAGGGGATTGCCAGCGTCGCCACCGGCAAGATCCAATCCAAGGTCTTGAAAAATCTGCCTTATCGGCCGACAGATGCGCAAGATCGGGCGATTCGCGAGATCGCTGATGATCTGGCGTCACCGCTCAGGATGAACCGCTTGTTACAGGGCGATGTCGGCTCGGGCAAAACGCTGGTCGCGCTGATGGCGCTTTTGTGCGTGGTTGAAGCGGGCGGGCAGGGGGTGATGATGGCCCCCACCGAAATTCTGGCCCGCCAACATTTGGAAAGCCTGCGCCCGATGATGGAAAACGCCGGCGTTGTGATGGAGCTTTTGACTGGGCGTGACAAGGGCGGTGAGCGGGCGGCAAAGCTGAAAGCGCTGGCGCAAGGTGATATCCAGATCCTGCTGGGCACCCATGCGGTTTTTCAAAAGGATGTTGATTTCAATGACTTACGCCTTGCAGTGATTGACGAGCAGCACCGCTTCGGGGTGCAACAGCGCATGGATCTCGGCCAGAAGGGCCGCGCGGTCGACATTCTGGTGATGACAGCCACCCCAATTCCGCGTTCGCTGCAACTGGCGCAATATGGTGATATGGATGTGTCGGTGCTGGATGAAAAACCGCCGGGGCGCAAGCCGATCAAGACCGTGGCCCTGCCAAACGGCCGCATTAACGAGGTGATTTCCCACCTTGAAGCCGCAATTGCAGCCGGGCGGCAGGCCTATTGGGTGTGCCCATTGGTGTCTGAGAGTGAAACCGTCGACTGGACGGCGGCGGCCGAGCGGTTTCGCAGCCTGCGTCTGGCCCTTGGCGAGGACGCGGTTGGCCTTGTCCATGGCCAGATGCCCGCTGCCGAAAAAGACGCGGCGATGGCGGCTTTTGTGGCGGGTGAAACCAAGGTTCTGGTGGCCACGACCGTGATCGAGGTTGGCGTCGATGTGCCGAACGCCTCGATCATGGTGATCGAGCGCGCGGAAAATTTTGGCCTTGCGCAATTGCATCAATTGCGCGGGCGGGTCGGGCGCGGCTCGCAAGCGTCGTCTTGTCTGATGGTTTATGCGCCGCCTCTGGGGCAGGCGGCCGAGCAACGCCTGAACGCCATGCGCGAAAGCGAAGACGGGTTCATTCTGGCCGAGATCGATCTGAAATTGCGCGGTGCCGGCGATGTTCTGGGCGTGGCGCAATCCGGCTTGCCGCGTTTCAAAATAGCTGACCTAGAAACCCAGCCCGACGTGATGGCCATGGCGCAGGATGACGCGCGGATGTTGCTTGGAACAGACCCGGACCTGACATCAGCGCGGGGCCGCGCTGCGCGTGTTCTTTTGTGGTTGATGGAGCGGGATCAGTCTATACGCTTGATATCAATAGGTTAGAGGCCTTACTTCATGTGGGAATGCTAAAAAGTTCGCTAATGTTCCTAAAAAGTTCTTTACAAGTCCTTAAGAAAATGAGAACAAAGAGGCAACAACAAGAACAATCGGCAGGAACAAACCATGATTACCCAGATTTCACGGATTCTAAACACCTCATCCTCGCATCTGATCGAGGATATGATCGGCGTTTTCGCGATTTTCATCGTCCTGCTCGCGGGATTAACCCTTCCCGGACTGATTTAACCTTTTCACCTGCGGTTCGACCGGCTTTGCCACGCGCGAAACTGTCCCCCAACATATGGCGCAGGCCAACAGCTTTGCCTGGCTGATTGGCGTCTGATCTTTGTGATCACAAAACCGGATCCTCGAACGCACACCTTGAACGCCGCACATCTTTTGATGTTGCGGCGTCTTTTTTTGGGACGGATACTGCTAAGCGCAGGCGCGGTTGCTGGCGTTTTGGAAGGCCTCGACACTGGCGTCGAGCGCCAGCAAAATCGAGGCGTGCCGGTTCTTGTAATCACGCGCCGGCAGCAAAACCCCGAGCCCGTCAAACGGCGGGGCCGGCACCGGGCCATTGTCCTTCAGCATCGCACTCAACTGATCGCGCACGGCCCTGATCTGGGCCAGATCACAGCCGACAATATTGCTGCCAACAACCGAGGCCGCCGCCTGACCAAGCGCGCAAGCCTTCACGTCTTGTGCGAACGCAACCACACGCCCGTCGCTGACTTTCAGCTCAACCGTCACGGTTGAGCCGCATAGTGGCGAGCGTTTGCGCACGCTGGCATCGGGATTTTCAAGCCGTTCGGTTAACGGAATGGCGGCGGCCAGCGCCAAAATCCGCTTGGAATAGAGCTTAACCAAATCCTGATTGCCGGTCATCTTGCTGGCCTGTCTTTTCATATTGAACATTGCAGATTAGATAGGGCATGAATTCCGCTTTGAAAAGGACAAGTGCAAATGGCGCAGAAATTTGACCCCGCCAGCCTGGTATATGATTCCAAGGGCCTGATCCCCGCCATCGCGCAGGAGGCCGAAACCGGCGAGGTTTTGATGATGGCATGGATGAACGCTGCGGCCGTGGCGCGGACGCTTGCCAGTGGGCGGGTCACCTATTGGTCACGTTCGCGGTGCGCGTTCTGGGAAAAGGGGCTGACCAGTGGTCACAGGCAAACGCTGGTTCAGATGCGGGTTGATTGTGATCGGGATTGTCTTCTGTTGCAGGTGAAGCAGATCGGGCCTGCCTGTCACACCAATAGAAAATCGTGCTTTTACAGTGGTGTAGATGGCGATATTGAAGTGGAATTAAGCCAACCCATCGCCTAGGCCAAGCAATTGGCGAATGTCACTGGCTGCAAGCCCGCGTTGTCGATAACTGCGGATCGCCAGCGCGTCATCGCGTTTGGCCAGCCGTTTGCCGCTTTTGTCCCGGATCAAACGGTGATGGCGATAGATGGGTGTCGGCAGGTTCAAAAGGGCCTGCAACAGCCGGTGGATTTGCGTGGCCGCAAACATATCGCGCCCGCGCGTTACATGACTGATCTGTTGGGCGGCGTCATCCACCACCACCGCCAGATGGTAAGAGGTGCCGATATCGCGCCGGGCCAGCACGATGTCGCCGCAGAATTCGATCAGGGTTTGCTCGGACAAATGATGCTCCACCGGCGCTTGGCCGTCAATTTCGGTGAACATCAGGTTAAGAAAGTCACGCCCCACAAGGCGAACCGCCTTGCGCATGTCAAGCCGGATGGCATCGGTCTCGGCCAAGTCCGCCATCAAGTGCGCCCGGCACAGACCGGGATAGACCACGCCATCCGGGCCAAACACCTGTTGATCGCCCTCCTGCGGGGCGGACAAGGCTTGTGTGATGTCGCGCCGGGTGCACCGGCAGGGGTAACAAATATCCTGTGATATCAATTGGTTCAAGGCGTTTTTGTATGCGTCCATCCGCTCGGATTGTCGCATCACGGGCTTTGGCCAGCGCATGCCCAGCCACGCCAGATCCTCAAAAATCGCGGCCTCATATTCTGCTCGTGCGCGGGTGAAATCTATATCTTCGATCCGCAGCAGGAATTCGCCATCGGTTTTTTGCGCCGCATCCCAGGCGGTCAGGGCAGAGAAGGCGTGGCCCAGATGCAGATATCCGGTTGGCGAGGGGGCAAAACGCTCGCGTCTCACGCCTTTTGCATCACATAGACAACGCTGCCCAGATCATAACCCGGCAGGTGGTCGCCATGTTCCTTGAACAGCAGGCGCGCCATGCCGGTATCCAGATTCTCGGCCACCCGAGCTTCAAATTCCGGGTCTTGCAGGGTGTGATCGTTAAGGGAAAACACAAATAATCCATCGGCGGGCAGGGCGGCGAGGGCGGCGTCAATCGTTGTCGCGGGGGCGTGAGACGAAGCGATTACCCCGATCGCGGCGATGGCCTGATAGGCACCGACGGGAAAATCAAACGGGTTATTAACGTCGGTTTCGATGAGATTGCGGTAAAGCCCCTGACGTTTCGCCGCCCTTTTCAGCATTTCAGGGCTAAGGTCACTGCCATCGATTGTTGTGAAGCCCGCTGCATGAAGGGCGAGGGCTGACAATCCGGTGCCACAGCCAAAATCAAGCAGCGGGGCGGATTTGTCGGGCGCGAACTGCGCCAATGCTTCGGCACAGCGGTGCGGTGTCAAATAGCCGTGGCTGGTAATCTCATCATCATAGGTTTCGGCCCAGTCCTGATAGAAATCGCGCGCCTGATCGGTGCTTTGAATGGTATAGGCCTTGTGTAACAAGCCTTTTTCGTCGCTCATTTGCCCCTCCCGTTGGGTTGGGAAAGGTTAACAAACACCCGCTCAGGCGTCCAGAGACTTGCCGGTGTCAAGCCAGCCCTGCCAATCGAGCTTGGCGCGCACAGTATAGGCCAAATAGCGATCCTTGCGGTTGCGACGGCCTTTTTTGGCGTCGGGCAGGGGCGGGAACAGGCCGAAATTGACATTCATCGGTTGGAAAGTTTTGGCGATGGCACCGCCGCTGATGTGATAAAGCAACGCGCCCATGGCGGTTGTGTTTTTCGGCGCTTCAAGATCACCACCCAGCGTTTCGGTCGCGGCCATTCGGCCCGCCAGCAGACCCATGGCGGCACTTTCGACATAGCCTTCAACCCCGGTGATTTGCCCGGCAAAACGGATATGGGGGGCCGATTTCAGGCGCATCTGGCCATCAAGCAAGCGGGGTGAGTTGATGAATGTGTTGCGGTGGATACCGCCGAGGCGGGCGAATTGCGCATCTTCAAGGCCGGGAATGCGTTTGAAAACATCGACTTGTGCGCCATACTTCATCTTGGTCTGAAAGCCGACAATATTGAGCAGCGTGCCCATTTCATTGTCGCGGCGCAGTTGCACCACCGCGTAGGGTTTTTCATCCGGCGTATGTTCATTGGTCAGGCCAACCGGTTTCATCGGGCCAAAGCGCAGGGTTTCGCGGCCCCGTTCGGCCATCACCTCGATCGGCAGGCAACCGTCAAAATAGGGCGTATCAACCTCGCCTTCGCGAAATTCGGTCTTGTCGGCGGCTAAAAGCGCGTCGATGAAGCCCTCGTAATCTTCGCGCGTCATCGGGCAATTCAGGTAGGCGCGGCGCTGTTCCTCGGTGTCGCCTTTGTCATAGCGCGACTGGAACCAAACGCGGCTCATATCAATGCTGTCGGCATGCACAATCGGGGCGATGGCGTCAAAAAACGCCAGTGCATCCTCGCCGGTTTCCTTAAGAATTGCTTGAGCGAGCGTGGCCGAGGTTAACGGCCCGGTGGCGATAATCACCTGTCCCCAGTTAGCGGGCGGCAGTTCGGTGATCTCGTCGGTTTTGATCGTCACCAGCGGGTGATTGCGCAGAACTGTGCTGACACCCTCGGAAAACCGGTCACGATCCACCGCCAAAGCCCCCCCGGCGGGCAGAGAATGCTGATCGGCCATGTCCATAATCAGGCTGCCCCCGCAGCGCATTTCCCAATGCAGCAGGCCAACCGCATTGGCGGTATCATCATCCGAGCGAAACGAGTTTGAACAGACCATTTCCGCCAAATCGCCGGATTTATGGGCGAAGGTTTCGACCTTGGGGCGCATTTCGTGCAGGATCACCGGCACGCCCAGATTTATGGCCTGCCATGTGGCTTCGGCACCGGCCATACCGCCGCCGATGATGTGGATTGGTTTTGTCATAAGCGCCGTTTAGGGCAGAAACCGGCAAAAGAAAAGGGCCCCGAAGTCGAGGCCCTGTTCACTCATCTTAACCCGCAATTAACCCTGCTGCGGTGCCGCCTGTGCTGCACTTTGGCTGACTTTTTGCCCCGTCGCCGGGGCTTTCGCCGTTTTCGCGGCGGGTTTTTTGCGTTCAAACAGATTGTCCAGCGCGTAGCGACCGCGCCCATGCGAGCACAGCATCAGCAGGCCACCGATCATCGCCAGATCGCGCCAGAACGCGCCAAGGGCAATCGGGTCACCCGGCACATAGTTCAAAATGAAGCTCGACCAGAACAAATAGAGCGCCAGAAGGGCTGCGGCCATGCGGGTTTGAAACCCCAGCATGATCGCAAGCGCCGCCAGAAATTCAAATCCGGCATTGGGCCATAACAGGTAATCCGGCACGTTACTGACCGCCAGAAACTGCCCCATGCTGGCGGGATCAACGATCAGGCCGATCGAGCGCGCCACAAAATACGATGCAATAAGCACCCGCGCCGATGCGTGGCCCAAATCCCGCATGTTTTTTCTTTTCGCTGCACTGCCCTTCATCTCAAGGGTCCTTTCCCCGAATACCCGACGCTTGCCCACTTGGGACAATTCCGCCTTCCTCAAGCAACTATTGGTGGCAATTCGGGCAGGAATTGGGTGAAATCTGGTTTTATTCCGCACCATTTCGCAGCTTTGTCAGCTTTGGGGCACCTCGGATGCGCTTTCATCCGTCTCCTCGCCCTGTTCGGCGATCCAGGCGACGGAAACCACTTCTTCACCTTTTGAGGTGTTGAATACGGTCACGCCCGAAGATGTGCGCCCCTGGCGCGAGATGCCGGAAACCGGGCAGCGGATCGATTGGCCGGTTGAGGTGGCGAGCATGATCTGGTCGTCGTCCTCCACCGTGAAGCTGGCGATAATGCTGTCGCCGCGTCGCCCCAGATTGGCGGCGGCAATGCCAAGGCCGCCGCGCCCGGCGACGCGATATTCATGCGCCGAGGAGCGTTTGCCATAGCCGCCCGAGGTGATGGTCAATATCCATTGTTCAAGCGCGCCCAGTTCTGCATAACGCTCGGCACTCAGCGCGGTATCGTCACCGCCGTCTTCAATCTCACCGGTTTCATCGCCGGTAATCGCACGGCGCATCTTGAAATAGGCGGCGCGCTCATCCGGGGTGGCGACCACATGGCGGATCACCGCCATGGAGACAACTTCATCGCCATCCGCCAGCCTGATCCCGCGCACACCGGCGGAATCGCGCCCCTTGAAGACGCGCACATCGGTAACCGGGAAGCGGATCACTTTGCCTTGGCTGGTTGTCAGCAGAAAGTCGTCCATCTCGTTGCAAATCTTGACGTTCACAATCGAGGTTCCCTCGGGCAGTTTCATGGCGATTTTGCCGTTGCGCATGACATTGGTGAAATCGCTAAGCGCATTGCGGCGCACGCCGCCGGTCGAGGTGGAGAAAACGATTTGCAGGTCGGCCCAGTCCTCTTCGGGTGCATCAACCGGCATGATCGCGGCAATCGATACCCCTTGCGGGATCGGCAGAATGTTAACGATGGCCTTGCCGCGTGCGTTGCGACCGCCCGGCGGCAGACGCCATGTTTTCAGTTTGTAAACCATGCCGTCGCTGGTGAAAAACAGCAGCGGCGTGTGGGTGTTGGCGACGAACAGGTTGGTGACGAAATCCATCTCCTTGGTGTTCATGCCCTGCGTGCCTTTACCGCCGCGTTTCTGGGCACGGTAATCGGCCAGAATGGTGCGTTTGATGTAACCTGAATTGGTCACGGTCACGACCATGTCCTCGCGCTCGATCAAATCCTCATCGTCCATGTCGCCCACATGCTCGATGATTTCACTGCGCCGCGGTACGGCGAACAGGTCGCGCACCTCGATCAACTCGTTGGTGATAATCTCCATGATGCGGGTCCGCGAGCGCAGGATTTCCAGATAATCGGTGATTTTACCGGCCAGTTCCTGCAATTCATCCGTGACTTCCTTGACGCCCATGGCGGTCAGGCGTTGCAGGCGTAACTCAAGAATGGCGCGGGCCTGGGTTTCGGACAAATGGTAGGTGCCATCATCGTTGATCTTGTGGCTGGGATCATCGATCAACTGAATATACTGCGCGATATTATGCGCGGGCCAGGCGCGGGTCATCAATTTGCTGCGGGCCTCGGCCGGATCTAGCGAAGCGCGAATGGTGGCGACGATCTCATCGACATTGGTCACAGCCACAGCCAGACCACACAGGATATGGCTGCGGTCCCGCGCCCGGCGCAGCTCGAACGCGGTGCGCCGCGCCACGACTTCTTCGCGAAAATCAATGAAGGCGGTCAGGAATTTACGCAGGTCAAGCTGCTCGGGACGGCCACCATTCAGGGCCAGCATATTGCAGCCGAAACTTGTTTGCATCGGGGTGAAACGGAACAATTGGTTCAGCACCACTTCAGGCGTTGCATCGCGCTTGAGTTCGATCACCACGCGCACGCCGATGCGGTCACTTTCATCCTGCACATGGGCGATACCCTCGATGCGCTTGTCGCGTGCCACCTCGGCGATCTTTTCGATCATCGTGGCTTTGTTAACCTGATAGGGGATCTCATCAATCACAATCGCCCAGCGGTCCTTGCGAATTTCCTCGAACCGGGTTTTGGAGCGGATGATAACGCTGCCGCGCCCTTCGATATAGGCCTTGCGCGCACCAGTGCGGCCCAAAATCAACGCCCCGGTGGGGAAATCCGGGGCCGGGATGTATTCCATCAACTGCACCACATCCAGATCGGGCGTCTCAATCAGGGCCAGCGTGGCGTTAATGACTTCGCCAAGGTTATGCGGCGGAATATTGGTGGCCATGCCGACCGCGATACCGCCCGCGCCATTAACCAACATATTGGGAAAACGCGCTGGCAGAACCGAGGGTTCGCGATCCTTACCGTCATAGTTTTCCTGAAAATCAACCGTGTCCTTGTCAATATCGGCCAGCAGGAAATTGGCCACCTTTTGCATGCGGACTTCGGTATATCGAAACGCCGCCGCCTTATCGCCATCCATCGAGCCGAAATTGCCTTGCCCGTCGAGCAGCGGCAGGGACATCGAAAACGGCTGGGTCATGCGCACCAGCGCGTCATAAATCGCGGCGTCGCCATGCGGGTGGTATTTACCCATGGTGTCAGCCACCGGGCGCGAGGATTTGCGGTAGGATTTATCGAAGGTGTTACCAACCTCGTTCATGGCGTAAAGAATGCGCCGATGCACGGGTTTCAGACCGTCACGCAAGTCGGGAATGGCGCGCGACACGATCACACTCATGGCATAATCGAGATAGGATGTTTTCATCTCGGCTTCGATGGTGACGGAAGGGCCGTCATAAACGGGTTTTTCAGGTGGCATTTCGCCGTTATTTTCGGTCTCGTCGCTCAATTTATTACCCGCTTCGTCGGTTCACCATATCTAGATGAAAACCCTAACATCAAAGCCGGAAAAGCGCAATATCTGGGGGGTTTTCCGGCTTGGGCAACCCTTGGGAAAACCGTGCAAAAACAAACCCTTGCGCGAGAGCTGAAAAACAGGTCGCACAAGGGTCAAAATTTTGGGAACTCAGCGGGTTTTTAGAACGGAATTTCGTCATCCATGCCGCCGGATGGGCCTTGCTCAAATCCGCCGGATGCACCACCAGAAGAGCCACCGGATGGCCCACTGTCATAGTCACCGCCCTGACCACCGCCGCCGCCATCATTGCGCCCGCCCAGCATCACCAGTTTGCTGTCAAAGCCCTGCAGTACCACCTCGGTCGAATAGCGGTCATTGCCCGACTGGTCCTGCCATTTGCGGGTTTGCAACTTGCCCTCGATATAAACCGAGGAGCCTTTGCGCAAATATTGCTCGCACACCCTGACCAACCCTTCCGCGAAAATCGCCACCGAATGCCATTCGGTCTTTTCGCGCTTTTCGCCGGTATTCTTGTCGCGCCAGCTTTCCGTTGTGGCGATGCGCAGGTTGCACACCTTGCCGCCGTTCTGGAATGTGCGCACCTCGGGGTCGCGCCCCAGATTGCCGAGGATGATTACCTTATTTACCGAGCCTGCCATGAAACCCTCCCGTTTTGAGCTGTCGAATCCGAAAAATTAACCATAAGCGTTAGACCA
>JAADIC010000012.1 GCA_013151535.1 Alphaproteobacteria bacterium
AAAGAACGCATAAAAACCCAGCAGGGCAAGGCTGAACAGGATGACGCGCAGAAAAGTCACGACGTCGCCCCGGAATTATCCGGCCCGGGATCAGCCTGCTTGGTCTGGCCAAGACGCGACAGCCAGAAAACGAACACCATGACGGCCATGAAGGCCAGCGTGATGCCGGTGATGGTATTGCCCGCATCGCCCAGCGCCGGAATGTAATTCTCGGGCGAATTATCCTTCATCACCGTGTAAACGTGCCAATTGGTGCGCAGGGACGAGCGGATATAGCCCATCAACCCCATCAGCCATGTGAACGCCACCGGCAGTACGAACAGGGCATATTGCGACCGCTCGGTCATGCGGCCCCAGTGAACCTTTTCGGATTTCGCGCCGCGTAGCATGAACACATCGATGATGACCGAGCCGATAATGATGCTCAGCGTGGTCATAACCTGCGGCACCGAGGCCCCGACCTTGTAAACCGTTGGCGTAATATAGCCGTAAATCCCGGCGGCGACGATATTGGCAATGCCAACCACATAAAGCGCCACCACCACCATGTTGGCGGATTTCGCCCACGGCACCACGGGTATGCGCGACGAGCGATAAAACATCTGGAACGACAGGAAGGTAAAAACCAGCATCAGGTTCACGGCGGTGTTCTTGGCGGGCATGATGCCAAGCGGGCCAAGGATTTTGTGACTGGTGCCGCCAAGGTTCTGGATTTCCGCCGTGGTCAGAATCAGCGTATGCGGCGTGACCCAGACCAGAAAGCCGCCGACAATCACCACCGCGATATATTTCACATATTTGGCGTAACGCGCGCCGCGATCGGTGCGCATCAGCCCGGACCACAGGTAATAATTCGCCGCCAGCATGATGGTGCCGATCAGCACCGCCTGAATGATGAACAACCACGCCAGAATGCCACCCATGGCGGTGATGCCCATCTGTTGGGAATAGGCGTAGATCTCGGCCATCAGCCAGTACCCGGCGAACGGCAGCGGGATGAACCCCAGAATGGCGATAAAGTTCGAGGTGTAGCCCATCCAGTCGTAATGGGCCTTTTTCGCGGGGTCTTTCTCGGCCAGAAACATATACGCCGCATAGCCGCCGACAATGGCACCGCCATAGGCGATATTAGCCAGAAACCGGTGCAGGTTCAAAGGGTTCCACAGGGGATTTCGCGTGGCCTCCCAGACCGTGCCGGTGATCGCCCCGTCGGGTGCTATGCCCGTGGGCGACATCATGAAGCTGACCCAGGCATTGGCGACAAACATTAACGTCAGCCCAACCGTGTTCAGCACCAGCCCGATCGACATGTGGTAATACTTGCGGTTGCCGCGCCGCAGTGCGTCCCAGGAATAGAAATAAATATAAAGCGTGATGCTTTCCAGCCCGAACAGCAGCGCATAGATCAGCACCTGCCCCCGGAATACCTTTATCATATAGCCCATCAGATGCGGATAGAAGACCAGCAACACCAGCAACAATCCACCGCCCACAAGCGCTGTCAGCGAATAGGCCGCCATGGTGATTTTCATGAACTCACGCGCCATGTTATCGAACCGGTCGTCACCGGTGACCACGCTCATGAATTCGGTCGCAATGGCAAACAGCGGCACGGCCAGAACAAAGGCCGCCAGAAACAGATGCATCTGCGCCATGGACCAGGCCAATGTGCGCCCCGAGATGCCCGCAATCACCGGATAATCCAGCCGCGAAGGTTTGGGCGCAGCCTCAAGCGTGGTGGCCACAGCGTCCGCCGACGCCGCCGCCAAATCGGGCAGCAGCACCGAAAGCAGGGCTGCAAACAGGGAAACCAGATGCCAGGTTTTCATGATCGTTCCATCCCTAGCGCGGCATCAGATCAGCACCGACCGGCAGGCCCTGCGCCTGCATGATCGACTTATCCATCACATAGAAAAACGCGCCCCACACGAGCAGCGCCACCACGAACACCACATATCTTCGCATCACCATTGCCGTGATCCCCTATCCTGCGTCCTGTTTGCGTCCTGTTTGTTAGTGAACCGATATTACCCCGTGATCGAAAATCAGGAGCCACCAGAAAAAATACACCATCGCCACCGCAGTCGCGGCGAAAACCAGTTTCCCGAGAATCGTGTTTTGCCGGTCTTTTTGCATCCGCTTCCCCCTTTTGGCATATCGGCTTGGCATATCGGCCCGTCTTCAGCCCGACACCAAGCGCGCGCAGCGACAGGCTGATATTCAGAGAGTGCATACCCGGGATTTCGTGTAATTGACGCGTATCAAGTTTTGCATTTTGCGTGCCGCGTTCATGCGCTAAAACGCCACGCCGCAGGATTGCGATATCCGCTGTCTCAGTCGCACCAAATACGCATCCAGCGTCTCGGCCTCTGTTTGTGGCACCAAAAAGATCAGCTTGGCCGCAACAATATAGGGCCTGCGTTTTTTACCCTCTCCCGGGGTGGCGCTTGTCAGAATTTCCCGAACGATTTCAATGTTTTGCTGTGGGTCTTCGCAGTATCTCGGCAAGGCGGAATTGCGGGCATACCAATCGGCGCTGTTGAATATGAACAGCATGACAAGGGTCGTCAGGATAAAAACCACAGCAATTCGTCGCATGGCATTGTTGCTAATACGCAAGCCGTGATGGCGACAAGACAAAAGCCCGGGCAGCGCGATTTTTTACAAACGTTTACAAGTCATGACAATTTTTAACCTTTCCCACATCTCGCCGCAACAACCGCGCGCCATAACGACGCCATTCAAATGAATTCAGAAAGCTGCCCCTTGAAAACTCAACCCGCATGCCGGTGCCAGACCTGTAGTTCACAAACAGACCCGGGCGGGTTTTGTCGGCATTTGACGCAATGTCAACTGGAGACCCTTAAAACCCGGTCGCGCTGGTCCAGTTTGCTTCGCGGCGAGACCATCAAAAGCGAGGATTTGCTGATCTGGCCGATCATTGCCATCTCGACGGGTGTATTGTCATTTCAACAGCTTCTGGAAGACGGGCGCAAGATTATTGCGGCGCTGTTCATGCGCGGCGACATTATCGACATGCGCGGTCTGGCCAACCGCCATCACGGCCACCTGATCGCCCTTGGCAAGACCGAAATTTGCCGGCTGTCCCCCCGAACTTTCGAGGCGGCAATCGACGACAATATAGACGCGCGCAAGGTCGCGTGGAGCAGTTTACGCCGCCAGGGCAATCGCGCCATGGACCATGGTGCCGATCTGGCCAAAAAGCAGGCATTGGAGAAACTGGCCTCGTTCGTGTTTGAATGTCGCCACCGGTTGCCGGATTCTGTGTCAGACAGCAAAGTGCATATTCCGGTTCGCCGCCTCGATCTGGCGGATTATCTGGGCATGCAGCCTGAAACCGTCAGCCGTGGTTTCAAAGAGCTGCAAGCCCGTGGCATAATTGGCATCGAAGGGATTTCAAACATCGAGATACTGGACTTCCCCAGGTTGCGCCGTATTGCTAATGGCGACAAACACACAGAAAACCTGCGCCAAACCCATGAAAACCACTTTCAGGCAGCCACCGGCAGCTAAAACCGGCATTCTTCTGGTTAATCTGGGCACCCCCGAGGCCACGGATTACTGGTCTGTACGGCGCTACCTGCGTCAGTTTTTATCCGACAAACGGGTGGTCGAGGCACGCGGGCCGGTCTGGTGGTTTATCCTGAACGGCCTCATCCTGACCCGGCGCCCCAAAAGCCTGGGGCGTGCCTATGACCGGATCTGGAACAGCGAGTTGAACGAAAGCCCTTTGCGCAGCCACACCCGGCGGCAGGCGGAAAAACTGGCCGCATGCCTGGAAGGGCAAGGACAGATCGTTGTGGATTGGGCCATGCGTTATGGCACCCCGTCGATTGATGCGGGCATCAAGCGTCTGATCGGCGCTGGCTGTGAACGCCTTTTGCTGTTCCCCTTGTATCCGCAATACAGCGCCGCCACCACCGCCACCGCTGTCGACGCCGCTTTTGATGCCCTGAAAACCCACCATTTTCAGCCCAGTATTCGAACGGTACCGCCCTATTTCGACCACCCGGCCTATATCGACGCACTGGCGTGCAGCATCCGCATGCATCATGCAAAACTGGCCTGGACGCCCGAGGTTACGCTGGCCTCATTGCATGGGCTGCCGGTTGATTTCATTACCAGGGGCGACCCTTATCAGGCCCAGTGCGAAACCAGCGTTGCCCTGCTGCGCGAAACTCTTGGCCTGACGGAAAACCAGTTGATCCTGACTTATCAATCGCGCACCGGTCGCAAAGAATGGATCGGGCCTGACACCGTAGAGACGATGGAACATCTGGCCCGACAGGGCATTAAAAACCTTTCTGTTGTAGCACCCGGTTTTGCGGCGGACGGTCTTGAAACGCTAGAGGAAATAGGCTTGCGGGCGGCCGAGAGCTTTATCCGGGCTGGTGGCCGGAACATCACCCTCGTGCCCTGCCTGAATGCCAGTGACCCTTCGATCGAGATGTTGCATGTTCTGGTGGGGCAAAACCTGTGGTCATAATAACGGGTGGCTGTTGACGCGGCGGGCCGGCGAATTTTTCGTCGTAAGCCCCCTCCGGCCAAGGGTATCTGGGTGCCTTCGTGCAAGCCAATAAACTAGGGTCAGGCTGTTCTAATCCACTGATTTATATCCATAAACAAGATTCTACATTTCCTGGGATACCCTTAGCACCAGCCTCCGGTGCATCTCAACCTTCCCGATATTTTGTCCCGGCAAGGGATGGTCAATTGCTGCGCAATCACCAGAGAATGTTATTCTAAGCGAAACCAATCTAGACGGATTCGGGTATTCACCCGCTGGACCGAGGCAGCGTTTGTTTTTCCAAACGCGTTCGGGCCAGAGGCTGAATTCAATTGGATTGGATTTGCTTGTCTCACTCAATGCGCGCCAGAAACCCAACCAGATCTTCTGTCTGGTGGTGAATATGGTCAACATCTTTGCCGTGTTTCGGCCCGACCAGAACACATCGCATGCCCATGTCGTGGGGGGCTTTCAGGTTGCGGTGATCGTCCTCGAACATCGCCCCTTCTGCCGGTTGCAAACCGTCCAGATCAAACACCACATCAAAGGCGGCGCGTTCCGGTTTTGGCAGGAAGCCCGCATGCTCCACCCCGTAAATCGCATCAAAAATACCCGATAAACCACGCGCCTCGGTCACCCGTTCCGCATGCACTTTTGGCCCGTTGGTATAGACGATTTTGCGCCCCGGCAGATTGATAATCCGCGCCCGCAATTCGTGATCCGCCTCAAGATGGCCAAGCTCGATATCATGCACCTCGTCCAGATATGGCCCGGGATCAACGCCGTGTTCGCGCATCAACCCGGCCAAAGTGGTACCATAAGTCTGCCAATAATGATCGCGCAGGTGGTTTGCGGTGGCGTGGTCCACATCCAGTGCAGCCATCACGAACCGCGTCATCAAGACCTCGATCTGGTCAAACAACCGCGCCGAGGGCGGATAAAGCGTGTTATCGAGATCGAAAACCCAGGCTTTTACATGTGAAAAATCGCGTTTGGTCATGGGGTGGTTCTAGGCCCCAATCCGCTTTGGTGCAATCAAATCGCGGTCATTTTCGATCTTGCCCTTGATCGCGGCGCAGATTCGCGGCTAGCCTGTAGACCGTTGTATACGAGAGAGAGCCGATGGCCGAAAACACCGAGGCACAAAAAGACGCTTATGACCTAATTCTGGACGCGATTGACGTAGGTCAATACGGGCCCGGGGATCGCTTGGTGGAAAGTGAGTTGGCCGAGCGGTTCGGCATGTCGCGCACCCCGATCCGCGAGGCGTTGCAGCGGCTGGAAACCCAATCCATGCTGACCCGCACCGGGCGCAGCCTGATCGTGGCGTCGCTGGATCATAACCAATTGGCAGAACTTTATGTGGTGCGGGCCGAGCTTGAAGGCCTTGCCGCCAGCCTTGCGGCGCAACACGCCTCACCTGAAGAGGTGCGGGTGCTGGTGGCCATGGTCAAGAACGATCTGGAGCTGGTTGACGATCCCGGCAAGCTCAGCCGGGCCAATCGCAGGTTTCACAAGCAATTGCATCTGGCCAGCCACAACCGCTATCTGATCGCCCAGCTTGATCTGGTACATCGCTCCATGGCGCTGCTGGCAACCACGTCGCTGGCAGCGGATGGGCGCGGCACGGTGGCGCTTGGCGAACACGGCGCGATTGTGCAGGCGATTGCTGACGGGGATGGGGCTAAAGCCTCGAAAGCCTTAAAACAGCACCTGTCGCAAGCCTTTGAAACAAGGCTTAAAATTGACGCGGGCGAGGTTGAAACCCACCATTAAGTCGTGTTTTAGCTGATGCCGTGCTTTGTTTTATCCCAATAGAACGGTGCCAGTAGCAGCTCATATATTGCCTTATATGCAGCGAGGGTTCCAAGTGGCCAGTAGAAAACCATTGTCGGCACCCAGCCGATCAGATTGCGATGGCCTTTGCCCGAAGTGGCCACCACGCCCAGTATCGCTTGCAGGATTTCTGACCCTACGAAAGATACACCCAGCACATGCCAAGCTGTGGCCGGTAAAAGTTCCGCAAATGCCGGTTCAAAACCAAATGCCAAAAGCCAGAATGACCATATGGCTGGGGCCAGCAAAAAACTCGACAATGTCCCCAAAAGGATCACGTTGAAGGTCAAAAAACCCTTGGGTCCAAGATCGTGCCACAATTCACGCGGGTTGCGCATATGGGTGATCCACGTCATCGCATAGCCCTTAAGCCACCGCGAGCGCTGTTTGATCCACGGGATCGCATGGCAGTTGGCCTCCTCGTAAGTCGTGGTCGGCTCGAACGCGCAGCGATAGCCGAACCGCGCCAGCCGCATGCCAAGATCAGCGTCCTCGGTGACGTTGTGGGCATCCCATGCGCCCAACTCTTCCAGCACTTCGCGGCGAAAAAACACGCTGGTGCCACCCAGCGGCACTGGCAGGCGCATCCGTTCAACCCCTTGCAACACCAGCCGAAACCAGATCGCGTATTCGATGGTAAAACACCGAGATAGCCAGTTCTGCTTGGGGTTATAATAATCGAGATAGGACTGAATGCAGGCGATCTCGGGCCCGACGCGGCGAAAATGAGCGACGATACGAGAAATTTGATCGCTCTCGGGCGCGTCCTCGGCGTCGTAAATCCCGACAATGTCAC
This sequence comes from Alphaproteobacteria bacterium, assembly GCA_013151535.1. Taxonomy (GTDB): domain Bacteria; phylum Pseudomonadota; class Alphaproteobacteria; order Rhodobacterales; family Rhodobacteraceae; genus UBA5972. Next base: position 7,161 of record JAADIC010000012.1, read on the forward strand.
CAAAACAGAAATCAAGCGCATAGTTCATGGCCCTTGGTTTTGTACGCAATCTGGCTGGCGGAGCCTCGATCACACGCATCCACGAGGGCAGTCTCACACGCTGCAATGCTTTGCGGGTTGTTTTGTCACCCTCTTCCAGCACCAGACAGATATCCAACAGCTCTTTTGGATAATCCGTCTGCGACAGGCGGTCGATCAACTTGGCAAGGATTGCCCCCTCGCGATAAAGCGGCACCAGAACCGACACCTTTGGCAAGGGTTCGATTGACGGCGGAGGGGGTGTTTGCGGGCTGATTCTGAGCTTTCGTTTCCTGATCCAGGATTTGAACTGCTGGACCAGTGCCGTAAGGCGCAAAACAGACATTGCAACCAGATTCAGCATGACCCACAGGAAAAGCAGCCACATGGCCGTTCTCGGAAATAGAAAGCCAAGTGCGATCAAACTGGCAAATACTGCAATAATCAGGGGTCGGCCAAGCGGGCGGGCCCAGCTCCGGCAACTCAACTTGCCGGGGCAGATATTCTCAGCCCGGTTCGCCAGTTCGGATTGTCGTGTTATTGCGACTTGTTGCTGAAGGGCCGATGTCGTCGAGATCGACCATTCAACCGGCCCAAATCCGTCGGGCAGCAGATCTTGAATTTGCTCTCGCCGGGCGGGATCGGTCAAAGCGATCTGGATTTTGCCGCCAGAATCCCGCCAGGGAATAAATCCGTGTTTTAGATAAATTTCCGCATCAAAGCGATCCAACAAGTCTTGATCCACGGGATAGTCTTCAAAATCTGCGATCGGAAGCGCGTGCTGTTCAGACAGGGCTGCCAGCAATTGTGCCCCTGAAACCATATTTCGCGAGACCAGAATGTTGCCCAGCCGAACATCCTTTTTCTTTTGGATATCAAGCGCCTGCGTCAACGCTTCTGGCGAAAGGCTCTGGGTGCGGCACAATATCTGGCCCACCTGTTGGCGCATGGAAAGCGTCGTTGATGGGTGGTCGTCCGCTTGATCCTCGACAAGTTTCAGATGCAAAGGCTGGGCAAGTGCAGGCATTGGGCGATTCCGGAATTAGGAAAACCCAGAATTAACCTTGATGGTTAACGGACTGTTAAGATGTGATTTTCTCATCCCGCCTGTGCCATTGCGGCCACAAAGCGCTCGAACAAATAGTAGCTATCCTGCGGGCCGGGGCTGGCCTCGGGGTGTTGTTGCACCGAAAACACTGGACGATCCTTGATCCTGATACCGCAATTTGAGCCGTCAAACAGCGACACATGGGTTTCGACCACGCCCTTTGGCAGGCTTTGCCCATCCACCGCGAAGCCGTGGTTCATGGATGTGATCTCGACCTTGCCAGTGTCGATTTCCTTGACCGGATGGTTGGCGCCGTGATGGCCGTGGTTCATCTTGAGGGTCTTGCCCCCCAGCGCCAGCGCCAGCATCTGGTGCCCCAGACATATGCCGAAAATCGGCAGGTCGGTTTTCTCAAGAATTTCGCGGATCATCGGCACCGCGTATTCACCCGTTGCCGCCGGATCACCGGGACCGTTGGACAGGAAAATCCCCGCAGGCTCGTGCGCCAAAACTTCAGCCGCCGTGGCCGTTGCGGGCAGGACGGTGACATCACATCCAGCCGAGGCCAGACAGCGCAGGATATTGCGTTTCGCGCCGTAATCCAGCGCCACGACCTTGTGGCCGGGGCCTTTGCGTCTGGTGAACCCGTCAGGCCAAGCCCAACGCATTTCATCCCATCGGTAAGACTGCGCGCAAGTGACCTCGCGGGCCAGATCAAGCCCTTCAAGGCCGGTGAATGCCCGGGCTTTGGCGACCAGTTCTGCCAGATCGAAATTGCCGTCGGGATCATGGGAAATTGCCACATGCGGCGCGCCTTGCTGGCGGATGGCGCGGGTCAGGCGGCGTGTATCAACGCCGCCAATGCCGATGCGCCCGTGACGGGCCAACCAAGCGGCCAGATCCTGCGTGTTACGCCAGCTTGACGGCTCGGTTGGATCCCATTTGACAACCATGCCCAGCGCGCCAAGGTTTGCCGCTTCGTCGTCCTCGGGATTGGTGCCGGTATTGCCGATATGGGGGAAGGTGAAAGTCACGACTTGCCCCGCGTAGCTGGGGTCGGTCATGATTTCCTGATAGCCGGTCATGGCGGTGTTGAAACACAGCTCCGCCTGCGCCTCGCCAGTGGCACCGAAACCGTGGCCGTAAAACGCGGTACCATCGGCCAGAACGATGCAACCCGTTGGTTTGGCGGGGGAATTTGAGGCTGTTGGCATGTCGGGATACCCAGAGTTTGCGCTGCTGAATTTGGCGGACACTAGGGGCTGTGCAAGTTCGGGTCAAGCGAAAACAAAATTTGCAATGTGTAATATAAACAAGGGATTAGCACCAATCGTCGCAGTTGTCAGGCCGGATCAGGCAGGCTAGAGTGCTGGCTTGAAATTCCGGTTTTGAACCGGAGGAGACAAGAAAAGGTTGCCCCATGCGCCAACGCCTGAGTGAAGCCCTGAAAGACGCCATGCGCGCCAAGGATGCGCCGCGTCTGTCGACCCTGCGGCTGATTTCTGCCGCGATCAAGGACAAGGATATAGCCGCGCGCAGTGATGGCAATGATGTGGGTGTCAGTGACGACGAAATCCTTGCGATCATGGCCAAGATGATTAAGCAACGTCAGGAAAGCGCCACCACTTACGAGCAGGCGGCGCGATTGGAACTGGCCGAGAAAGAGCGCGCTGAAATTCTGGTGATCGAGGAGTTTCTGCCGCGTCAGCTTGATGAGGCCGAGGTGAAGGCCGCCGTTGAGGCGGTGATTGCCGAAACCGGTGCCAGTTCGATCCGCGATATGGGCCGCGTCATGGGCGCGCTCAAGGCGAAATATGCGGGCCAGATGGATTTTGGCAAGGCTGGCGGGGCCGTGAAAGCGCTGTTGGGGTAGGGCATCGATAAAATGCGGGCCACCGACCCGCATTCCATCATTTTTGGGGATATACCTGTCCGCCTATTTGGCGTTGCAGCGCAAGTTCCAACTGACTTTGACCCTTTTGGCGACGGCATAGGATGCGCGAAAACAGATCGCGACCTGATCGCCCTGTTTAATATCAACCACTGACTTACCGGTGCATTTTGTTCTGCCGGTCTTGCCGCCAGCCGCACCCGGGTTGAAATCGCAAAATTCAACTCTCTCGATCGTTCCGCTGGCGGCTCGGTCCGTGGGGGCCTTGTTGATAATCAATTCGGCCGAGATTCCGGTATAGGGGGTCGGCGCTTCGGATGTATACCCAACAAATTTGACCGCGCTACAATCGCTGGTTGGCAGCAGTTTGGACATGATATTTTCAGCCGTAACCCCGCTTACAACCCACTGCCCGCTGTTAACCCCGGTGACGGCAAAACATGTGCTGTTTCCGCCCTTATTGTTCAAGATGGTTTCGTCACCACTTGAGCCTGAATAATTGAATGTACCGGCCTGGGCTGTGCTGGCCAAAAGGCCTGATAGAAAAATTGCGCTCAAGCAAGTCCTTGGTGATTTTGGATAGTTCATTGTTTCTCCCTGAAACTGTTTCTTTTTTTTTGATTTTGATACGCGCCAAATCCGGCAAAACAAGTACAGACTAATTCTCCCCAGTGACGCAAAATTTTACACTATAAAGTACATCAATCAAGAGAAAACACAATCTGAACGTTATCTGTCGATCAAATTTCTGTCAACATCCCCTAGCTTTGAAACCGACCGAGGTGCCCAAGAGCGTGGTTCAACTCGTGATGCAATTCAAACCGTTCCTCGGGGCTTAGAAACGCCCCCAATTCGATCTCGCGGCCAGCCCCTTTCAGGGTAAGATAGTTTTCAACCGGCCCACCTTCTTGGCGCAGTGAAAGCGATATCCAATAAGGGTTGGCTTGCCAGTCTTGCGCGGCGTGGCGCGGGTTGTGGCGGTGAACGACAATCATGTCTGGCCATAGGGTCAGTTCCTCGAACAATCCGCCATCGCGGTAATTGCGCAGAAACGACAGCCAGATCGCAAACAGCACCACCAGCATAAAAGGCAGCATCGCCCACAGCGCCAGAGTGCCCAGCAGCGACAGCAAAGGCAGCATCAGAAACCCCACACAATCAGCAAGAACCATGCAAATCCGCGATGGCTAAGCGATCGGTTGGGCCGCAGCATAACCCGCGCCACGGGCGCGTCGTTTCTATGCCAAAAGGCCCCGGATTGCGCCGGGGCCTTTTCGTATCTTTCCCAAGTTACCGGCATTTTAATGCGCGGGTTTGTCCCACATATCCTGTGTCGGCAGGGTTTCGAACGTATGCTCGGGCGGTGGCGATGGAAGGGTCCATTCCAGCGTATCGGCATATTCACCCCAATAGGAATTCTCGGTCACTTTCTTGCCCCAGCGCAGGGTGTAGAACACCACGCCGATGAAGAAGACGAAGGAAGCGAAGGTGATGAAGGCACCGATGGACGAGACATAGTTCCAATAGGCGAACTCGACCGGATAATCGATGATCCGGCGCGGCATCCCTTGGCGACCCAGAAAGTGCTGCGGGAAGAAGGTGATGTTGGCCCCGATGAACATGGCGGCAAAGTGAACCCGCCCGGCCCATTCCGGATATTGCCGCCCCGACATTTTGCCGATCCAGTAATAGACCCCGGCAAAGATCGCGAACACGGCACCAAGGCTCATCACATAGTGGAAGTGTGCCACAACGTAATAGGTGTCATGCATGGCCCGGTCGATACCAGCCTGTGACAGCACGATGCCGGTCACACCGCCTGCGGTGAACAGGAACAGGAAACCGAAGGCGAACAGCATCGGGGTTTTCAGCTCGATCGAGCCACCCCACATGGTGGCAATCCAACTAAAGATCTTGATGCCCGTGGGCACCGCGATCACCATGGTTGCCAGCATGAAGTAGGACTGCTGCGTCAGGCTCATGCCCACCGTGTACATGTGGTGCGCCCAGACGATAAAGCCCAGCGCGCCAATCGCCACCATGGCGTAAACCATCGGCAGGTAACCAAAGATCGGCTTTTTGCTGAAGGTCGAGATCACATGGCTGATAATACCAAAGCCCGGCACGATAATCATGTAAACCTCGGGGTGACCGAAGAACCACAACAGGTGCTGGTACAAGATCGGATCGCCGCCACCTGCCGCGTCAAAGAATGTGGTTCCGAAATTGCGGTCGGTCAACAACATGGTGACCGCCCCCGCCAGAACCGGCAAGCTGAACAGGATCAGCAGGGCTGTGACGAAGATCGACCAGGCAAATAGCGGCGTTTTGTGCAGGGTCATGCCCGGCGCGCGCATGTTCAGAAACGTGGTTATCATGTTGATCGCACCCAAAATCGAAGACGCCCCTGACAGGTGAACCGCGAAAATCGCGAAATCCATCGACATGCCGCCCTCGGTGGTGGATAGCGGCGCGTAAAGCACCCAACCGACACCCGAGCCAAGCTGGCCATTGCCCCCCGGTGTCACCAGCGAAATAACACCAAGCGTCGCGCCCGAAACATACAGCCAATAGCTGAGGTTGTTCATCCGCGGGAACGCCATATCCGGCGCACCGATCATGAGGGGCATGAAATAGTTGCCAAAGCCGCCGAACAGGGCCGGAATGACAACAAAGAACATCATCAAAATACCATGATAGGTAATCATCACGTTCCATAAATGGCCATTTGGCGTACATTCGGCTGTTGAGTCGGCGATGAAACGCGCGCCCTCCAGACACATATATTGAACACCCGGCTCCATAAGCTCAAGGCGCATATAGACCGTGAACAACACCGAGATGAAGCCAAGCGTCCCTGCGGTGAAGATATATAGAATGCCGATATCTTTGTGGTTTGTGGACATGAACCAGCGGGTAAAGAACCCTTTTGGTGCATGGTCGTCATGCGCATGCGCGGCTGCGTCTGCCATTATTATTCTCCTGACACATCTTCCCTGCCTGCGAATCCCTTTCGGGTACGCAAGTCTATTGCTGTTCTGGTAACCGAGGCGGGGCGCGGCCTCAACTGTTTCCTGTGCCGCAGGGGGAATTTATCGGCAATTTCGGGGGTATCATTGTCACAGGCCGCACCAAAAGAAGGAGTTCTTTGCATATATTCCAATTTGATCCAGATCAATCTTTTACTTGATCTGGATCAAAGTCTTGGTCAAAGTGCCGCAATCGCTGAGCCAGAGGGTGAAATATCAGCGCCATAACGAACCTAAAACTTGGGAGGGTTTTATGAGTGATGTTTTGCCTGCGTCATCCGGCACACCAATTGTACGTTTGATCGGGTTCGCCGATCTGCGGTTTGCGTTTTCACAGGGGATCAGGGATTTTGCGCGTGCGCCGGTGTTTGGGCTGGTGATTTCCGGCCTGTTCGTGTTGGGCGGTATCATCATCTATCTGCAACTGACCCTCTGGGACGGGGCATGGATGATCCTGCCGCTGGCGGTTGGTTTTCCGCTGATCGGCCCGTTTATCGTGGTCGGGCTTTACGAGGTCAGCCACCAGCTTGAGATCGGCAACACCCCCACATGGCAAGGCGTGCTGGGGCGTATATTCACCCAGCGCAAACGGCAGATCCCGTCAATCGCCTTCATCGTTACCTTCTTCTTTGGCATCTGGTTCTATCTGGCGCATCTGGTGTTCGCGCTGTTTTTCGGCCTGACGGCGATGACCAATATTTCATCATCCTACGAGGTTTTGTGGTCGCAACAAGGCCTAATCATGCTGACGGTGGGTACGATTGTCGGGGCGATACTGTCCTTTGTGCTGTTCTCGATCAGCGTCGTCAGTTTTCCGTTGCTGGTGGATCGTGAAATTGATTTTGTCACCGGCATGATTACCAGCTTTTCCGCCGTGTTGCAGAATTTTGGTGTGATGATTTTCTGGGCGATCATGGTCGGGTTTCTGACCATCCTTGCCATGCTGCCGATGTTTCTGGGCCTGCTGGTGGTGTTGCCGGTGCTGGGCCATGCAACTTGGCATCTCTATCGACGGGTGCTGGAACCGGAAGAGTTGGCTTAAACGAATATCCGAATGAGGTAGTTCAGAGGCCGGGCTAGCGGGCTAGCGGGCTAGCGGGCTAGCGGGCTAGCGGGCTAGCGGGCTAGCGGGCTAGCGGGCTAGCGGCTAGCGGGCTAGCGGGCTAGCGGGCTAGCGGGCTAGCGGGCTAGCGGGCTAGCGGGCTAGCGAAGCTCAGTTTCAACTGACTGTAAAGTCAACATAAAATTGAACTCGGCCCCGGATCAAAAGGAGTATCCGAGACTCTTTGTATGGGGCTTGCCGATGCGGTTAAGGCGGGTCACTTGTTGAACTGTGCCGCTGAACAGCAGGCATGCCTAAGTGGGGTAAGAAATGCTTTTAGAGGAGCGGAATAAATCCGCGACAGGGCCAACCCTTACAAGCCCCGGCGGTTCGGTGTCGGCGCTCGGGTAAAACAGGGCCCTTGAAAACCGGCAGGGTCATGCCGACCTTTTGAGAACTTCTGTCAAACCACCGCAAGGAGGCTCATCATGGTGAGACTTAGTAAATGGCGCGCCAATGGCATTGGCGCAATGCGAATTCTTTTTGGTATAATCTGGGCGATTGATGCGCAATTCAAATGGCGCCCCTCCTTCGCCGACAATTTTGTCAGCTACCTGACCGGAGGGCTGGATGGTCAGCCGTTTCTGGTCAAACAATGGATCAGCCTTTGGATCGATGTGGTTAAAATTGACCCCACCACTTTCGCTTATCTGGTGGCCTTCGCCGAAACCGGCCTGGCCCTCGCCCTTATTCTGGGGATTTTTTCCAATCTCGCCTATATCGGCGGCGGGCTTTTGTCTCTGGTAATCTGGTCCACGGCCGAGGGGCTGGGCGGCCCCTATGTTGCGGGGTCAACGGATATTGGGGCCTCGATCATCTACTTCATTGTTTTTGCGATATTGTTCTTCTCCCATGCCGGGCTGTATCGCGGATTTGACAAATTTCTGAGCCCGAAACTTGGCAGGTTTTCCTGGATCGCTTCTGGCCCGCATCCGGACATCTGATTGAAAGAACCCGAAAAATCCGGAAGGTGGCCCCTGCCTGCTATTGACTTTTACTTTGCAGGGACCACCTTAACCGCATGGGGCCATACAGTCACGATCACCTCTATATTCGGTGGTGGCTGCGGCCCTGAAAAGCTGACTTTCTGACTGATCGCTCGCCATGCGGGTGCGTATGAGACCTGCGCCCGAAATCCGGCTGCAGGCAGCGGCCAGTCCGGCGAAATGCACAAAACGGAGCCCGAAAACAATGCAATGCCAGCCGCAATCGGATCAGAATACCAAGAGTGAAAAAACTGTTCTGGCGCTTCAGGGCGGCGGGGCCCTGGGGGCCTATCAGGCCGGTGCCTATCAGGAACTGGCCGCCAATGGGCACGAGCCGGATTGGGTTGCAGGCATTTCCATCGGTGCCATCAATGCGGCATTAATTGCCGGAAACCCGCCTGAAAAACGCGCCGAGCGGCTTTGTACATTCTGGGAAACCATATCATCACACCTGCGGGCCAAGCCATTTTGGCCCGGCGAACAGATACGCGCCGGTTTCAATGATGCAAGCGCCTCGCTGACCGCAACCTTCGGGCTACCCGGATTTTTCACACCCCGCCCACCGCTATCCTTCAGCCGGTTGCCAGGGGCGTCAAATGCGCTGAGTTATTATGATACCGGCCCCTTGCGCCGGACATTGGAGGAACTGGTTGATTTCGATCTGATCAACAGCAAGAAGACCCGCCTCAGTGTCGGGGCGGTGAATATCCGGACCGGGAATTTTACCTATTTTGACAATTACCGGCAAAGCATCGGCCCGGAGCATATCATGGCCAGCGGTGCCCTGCCGCCGGGGTTTCCACCGGTTGAGATCGAGGGCGAATATTATTGGGACGGCGGATTGGTATCAAACACGCCGCTCCAATATGTTCTGGATGAGGTTCCGCGCCTGGACATGCTTATTTTTCAGGTCGATGTATTCTCGGCCCGGGGCCCGATGCCGCAAAACCTGTCGGATGTCACCGAGCGTGACAAGGATATCCGCTATTCCAGCCGCACCCGTCTGAACACGGATGTGTTTCGTCATGGGCAGGCCCTGCGCCGGGCCGCGCATCGCCTGGTTTCCAAACTGCCCGACGCATTGCGCGACGATCCCGATGCAAAGCTGGTGCAAGGGCTGTGCTGCAATGCCGCCGTCACCATCGTGCATCTGATTAAACAGCGCCGGGATTACGCCACCCAGTCCAAGGATTTTGAATTCTCACGGCTGTCGCTTGATGAACACTGGCAGGCAGGTCAGAGCGATGTTCACCACACACTCCATCACAAAAAATGGCTGGCGCGGACAAAACCCAACAATGATGTGCGGGTTTTCGATCTTGCCCACGATGTCGATGGCTGAAAAGGAGCCCAAAGATGAAACGCGAAGATGTCAGGAAAAATGCCTATTCGATGCCGCTGACCAGCCCGTCTTATCCGCGCGGCCCGTATCGGTTTGTTGACCGCGAATTTTTCGTCATCACCTACCGCACCGATCCCGACGCCCTGCGCGCGGTGGTGCCCGAGCCGCTGCAAATCACCGACCCGGTGGTGAAATACGAATTCATTCGCATGCCGGATTCAACCGGATTTGGCAGCTATACGGAATCGGGGCAGGTGATCCCGGTTGAATTCAACGGTGAAAAGGGCGGCTATGTGCATGCAATGTATCTGGATGATGATGCGCCCATCGCCGGGGGTCGTGAAATCTGGGGTTTTCCCAAGAAACTGGCCCAGCCGACCCTGAGCATCCAAAAGGATACATTGCTGGGCACGCTTGATTACGGGCCGGTGCGCGTGGCCACCGGTACCATGGGCTACAAGCACAAGGCGCTTGATCTGACGCAGGTAAAGGCCAGCCTGCAAGCCCCTGGGTTCCTGCTGAAAATATTCCCGGATGTGGATTGCTGCCCGCGGGTCTGTGAACTGGTGCGTTACAATCTGCAAGACCTGACGGTCAAGGGGGCCTGGTCGGCACCCGCCGCGCTTGAACTGCATCACCACGCCCTTGCGCCGGTGGCCGACCTTCCGGTGCTCGAAGTGCTGTCGGGGGTTCATATCCTGACCGATCTGACGCTTGGCCTGGGAACAGTCGTACATGATTACCTGAAAACTGAATGAGGATAAGACTATGAAATTGAAAGATAAAACCTGCATCATCACCGGCGCTGCCCGCGGTATCGGCGCAGGAATTGCCGAACGTTTCGTCGCCGAGGGCGCGCGGGTGGCAATTGCCGACCTGCGGCTGGAGGCGGCAAAGGAAACCGCCGCGCGCCTGACGGCGGCAGGGCCGGGAACAGCCATTGGCATCGCCATGGATGTCACCGACGAAGCCGCAGTAAATGCTGGCGTGGCCGAGGTGGTGAAAGAATGGGGTGGCATTGACGTTCTGGTTTCCAACGCCGGTATCCAAATTGTTCACAAGATCGAGAATTTCCCGTTTGCCGACTGGAAAAAGCTGCTTGCGATCCATCTGGATGGCGCTTTTCTGACTTCAAAGGCCTGCATCCCGCATATGTATGGCAACAATGGCGGCTCGATCCTGTTCATGGGCTCGGTGCATTCCAAAGAGGCTTCGCCGCTGAAATCGGCCTATGTCACCGCCAAACACGGGCTGCTTGGCCTTGCACGGGTGATCTCCAAGGAAGGGGCGGCACATGGCGTGCGGGCGAATGTGATCTGTCCGGGTTTCGTGAAAACGCCACTGGTTGAAAAGCAAATTCCTGAACAGGCGCGCGAACTGGGTATTTCCGAACAAGACGTGGTCAGCAAGATCATGCTGGGTGAAACCGTCGACCAGGAATTTACTACTATCGAGGATGTGGCCGAAGTGGCCCTGTTGTTTGCGTCCTTCCCGACCAATGCCCTGACCGGGCAATCGCTGGTGGTCAGCCATGGCTGGTTCATGGAGTAAATGTTCGATTGCATCAATCCCGGAGATATCCCTTTCGGGGAAATGTCTTGGCAAAACAGGAGGCGATGATGAATACTGCAAATACAGATCGGAATGTGGCAAAGGCCATGCGCGGATCGCTATGGGTGTTGGGCCTGCTATTGTTGATACTGGGGGCGGGCGGTGTTTTCTTTCCCAATATCATGTCCATCGCAATTGAAATCTATTTTGGATGGATGATGGTTTTGGCTGGCGCGTTGTGGAGCTATTACGCGTTACGGCTCCATATCCGCTCATTCAGCGGCTGGCTCAAACCCGTTATCCTGATTGCTGTCGGTGTTTTATGGTTGCTGCTTCCCGCGTCCGGTATCGCGGCTCTGACCCTGTTGATCGCTTTCTATCTGCTGATCGATACTTTTGCCGGGTTTAATCTGGCCTTTGAGCGGCGTCCGCATCGGGGATGGCTCTGGATGCTGCTCAATGGGTTGCTCTCTCTTGTCCTGGCGTTTCTGATCCTGATGGGCTGGCCTGAGACTTCGTCGTTTTTTCTGGGGCTTTTTGTTGGCATCAGTTTGCTGTTTGATGGTTTGTCCCTTATCATGCTTGGTGCATCGCTAAAGCAGAAGTGAGACCGAAATGACCATAAACTCAACCGGTTGCCATGGACACCCCTGAAGCGCGCAACAACATATTGGCTCTGGACAGAACGGTTCTGGCCAATGAGCGGACCTATCAGGCCTGGTTGCGCACGGGGTTGTCGGCCCTTGTAACCGGATTGGGCATCGCCCGGTTTCTGAAGGATGAAATGCCGGTGTGGATGCTTTTGACCATAGCAACCATCATGATTTCCCTGAGTGCCGTAGCCTTTTTACAGGCGGCATGGCGGTATAATCATCTGCATGTGAGGATGGCCCATCTTGATCTGGATGCAACACCTGTCTGGCTGGTGAAAGCGATCAGCGTTCTGCTGGTGGGATGTTCGGGCCTTGCATTGGTCGGGATAGTGCTGGCGGCTTTGCTATAGCCCATGAAACGGCCGGATGGATGCAGTGGTCCATCCTTTGGTTTGGGAGCGGGCGCAGCCGGGGCCACACATGTGTATGCCCCACGGGATGACCCCGGTTTACTGCATGTCTTTTCTGCTGGATTTGAGAATGGCATATATTCTGAAAGCGGTTTTTCGCGGAACCCGGCAGCGGCCTTCAGGCAAACAAGTGGAAACATTGACAGATCATATGCACCCCCTCTTGATACACGGGTCCGCCATTCGGATTGACGCCATGGTACCAGTGTGGCCAATAGGAGAGGCAGGACCGATTTCTTCAGGGAAGCCAAATGACCAACCCGAGCGCCGCAGGATCGACAAACCCAACAGGGCGCCATTTACCGGCCCGCCTTCGGAGTTTTGCGCCGATCCTGCTGGGCATTGCGCTGTTTGCGCTTGGGGTTTTTGCACTTTATCATCTGCTCAGGCCGGTCAATCCTGCCGATGTTCTGAAGCAGGCCCGCGCGACACCCCCGGCCCTGCTGGCAGCGGCGCTTGGGGCGACCTTTCTCGGTTATGTGGCGCTGATCGGGTATGACTGGTCCGCCCTGCGCTATCTGGGAAAAAAACTGCCGCTGCGCATTATCGCCATTGGCGGGTTTCTCGGCTACAGCTTTGGCAACACCATTGGCATCAGCATCGTTTCCGGCGGGGCGGTGCGCTACCGGATTTATTCGGCCTTCGGACTGAACGCATTCGAGGTGGCAAGGGTTTCGACCTTCGTTGCGCTGGCCTTCGGGTTCGGCATCACGGTGATCGGCCTTGGCGCGCTGGCCTTTCATCCTTACGCCCTAGAAAGCGTTCTGCCCTGGAGCCCGGCGCTGACCCGCCTGCTCGCCGCCGTTTCGGCCGTTGGCCTGCTGGGTGTTCTGACATGGTCAGCCGTATCGGGAAAGACCTTCCGGCTGAAAAACCTTGAAATCGCCGCACCGTCGCCCGGCATCCTGCTGGGGCAACTCGCGTTTACGCTGATCGATATAATCATGGCGGCGCTGACGCTATATGTTCTGCTGCCCGCCGGGGTGCCGGATTTTATCACCTTCGTTGCCATTTTTGCCGCCGCCGCCATGGCCGGGGTGCTCAGCCATGTGCCCGGCGGGGTTGGCGTGTTTGAAAGCGTCATCATCGCCAGCATGCCGGCAGGGGTACCGCTGGACCAGGTCGCGGCGGGGTTGCTGATGTATCGACTGGTCTACTACCTTGTGCCATTCACCCTTGCGCTGGTCTTTGTCGCCCTGAACGAGGCGCGCCTTGCCGGAGGGCTGGCGGCGCGGCTTCTGGGCGATGTTTCCGAACAGATGCGGCCAATTGCCAGGATTGCAACCTCGGTTGCCCCGTCGGTGACTGGCACGATGGCTTTCGGGCTGGGCGTCTACCTGTTGCTGATGGCCCTTATCCCCAGCGCCATACCCAACCAGATCGACCCCAATGATCTGCTGGCGGCAGTGCTTCTTGAAGGTGGTGCCCTTTTTTCCGCCGCCCTGGGTGTGGTTCTGATCCTGTTGTCGCAGGGTCTGATCCGGCGTATTTCCGGCGCTTTCTGGCTGACGGAAATCGCGCTGGTCGCCGGGGTGCTGGCCTCGATGCTGAACGGGCTCGACACCGAAAGCGCGCTTTTGCTGATCGCGGCGGCGACCGTTCTGTGGCCGTTGCGGGCCGAGTTTTACCGATCCGCCAAACTGACCCAGGGGGTTCTGTCGCCCGGCTGGTTTGCCCTGGTTGCCGGTATCGTTCTGGGGGTCGCGGCGTTTTTCTTTTCGGTGCATGCAAACACACCCTATTCGAACGATTTATGGACCGAGTTCGCCGGTGGTGCCAATACCCCAAGGGCGCTTCGCGCCGCCCTGCTGGCCTCGGCCCTGTTGACATTTGTCACCATCTATCTTGCGCTTCAGCCCGCCCGGGCGCATAGCCGCCCACCAGATGAGAACGCCCTTGCAACGGCAAAAAGGATCATCGCCGCCCAGAATGACCCCGAGGCCTGCCTGGCCCTGAGCGGCGACAAGTCGCTGTTTTTCAACGATACCGAAGACGCTTTCATCATGTATGCCAGACAGGGCCGCTCTTGGGTGGCCTATCGGGATCCGGTCGGCCCACAGGATGCGGTCAGGGATCTGGCCTGGTCGTTCTTTGACGAAGCCTACGCCGCCAACTGCCGCCCGATCTTTTATGAGGTGAGCGAAAAATACCTGCCACTGTGGATCGAGATGGGCTTCACGCTGCACAAAATGGGGGAAGAATCGATCATTCACCTGCCCGAGTTTTCGCTCGCCGGGGGGAAGTTCAAGAAAATGCGGGCGGCCCATCACAAGGCCCTCAGAAGCGGGCTTCAGTTTTCGATCTGCACCCCGCCTCACAGCACGGATTTCATCGATCAGCTACGCACCATCTCCGATGCCTGGATGGGCGGCAGGAAGGGCCGCGAAAAGGGGTTTTCCGTCGGGCGGTTCGATGCTGAGTATCTCGGGAATTTCCCAATCGCCATTGTCCGCCGCGAAGGGCGCGTTCTCGCATTCGCCAACATTCTGCGCCCCGGCGACGGGGCGCATGTCTCCATCGACCTCATGCGCTATCTGCCCGAAGAGGCCAGCGGCATGATGGAATTCCTGTTCATCGAGGTCATGCAGCTCTACCGCGATCAGGGGGCCGTGGATTTCAGCCTCGGCATGGCACCGCTGGCCGGGCTGGAAACCCGGCATGGAACGCGGTTGTGGAACCGGTTCGGCGCGTTGTTATTTCGCCACGGCGGTGGGTTTTACAATTTTGCCGGCCTGCGCGGCTTCAAACAGAAGTTCCGGCCCGCGTGGCAATCCAGTTTCATCGCCGTACCCGGCGGCACCACCCCGCTGGTCGCGCTCAAGGACGTGGCAATTCTGATCGCCGGCGGCGCGATGGCGGTGGTCAGAAAGTAGACAGAACTGATGGGTTTGGGCGGGATCATAAACTGCCCTCGCACCAGTCGCCTGGCCCTAACAGGTTGCCGAAATAGCCCAACAGCGATGTTCTGCGCGATCGGCAGACACGTTGCCGCTGCCCACAACCCAAAAACCGCCGCCCCACAAGTGTTGACCCCAATATGCCCCCTTTCGGGTTTCTCTTGGCCGCCAGAACTGAATACTCCACCGGCTGAAGCCGGTGGCTTCAGGTTACGGCTTAAAACCGGATCGGCCCGCCATGCGGCGGGCTTCGGGACCCCCTGATTAAGTAGGGATTTCGCAGAAATGCCAGCCCTCAACCGGGTGGAGGCGAAATGCAAGGGGATTTACCGCAAACGCCACCATAAATACGCAGGCCTTTTCAATAGGTTGAAACGTTGCAGCGGCGTTGTTGCGTAGAACGCCCCTCGAATTGTCTCCCCCTTTCCCCGACCATTCAGCCGAGTTTCACGCTCACCGGCATGCCGAGGGCGGTGAATTGGTTGAGGCAGTTCACGATGACGGCGGCTTCGGTTCTTGGTTTGGCAGGGTGCAGGATTTGAAGGTTGGATTCAAATCCACCTCACTAGGCTCAGCATTTATACCTGTCGCCCCTTTCGAGCGAAATTCTTAGCGCCCACGCGGCGTGGTGAATACCAGCAGGCCTTAAAACTTGATCTCCCATTTCATCGTTCCGCCATAGGATTGATAGCCGGAGATACCGATACCATCGTAAAAGCCCGATGCCGATATTTCCCAGCCGCTGCTGGACATTGTCGACAGGCCCAAATCTATCCGGCCACGCACCTGCCCGGTCCCCAACGGAACGCTCTGGGAGCCGTTGTTGCCGGAGACCGCAAAATTGGTTACGGCGGCCAGTCCGATCCGGGTATTGAGGTCGTTACCATTGTTCATGACGTATACGCGGCTGAATTCTGACCCGAGGCTGATCTCACCCAGCGTAATCGTCTGCGCGGCAATCGGGTTTGCCAGACTATCAACATAGGCGGCCTGGGTCTCGTTGAAATAGGACAGGTTCAGGTTGGGTGATATGGTCCAGGGGCCGCGCTCAAAACTGCCTTTGATTTTGCCTCTCACCATCCAGCGCTCGGTGGTGAAGCCATCAACATAGGTTCCGATCGGCGAGATGTTGTTGAACGAGCGTCCCCACCTGAACTGCCCTTCAAACAATACGTTTGACGATCCAAACCTGCCAGCAACATAGGGGCCAAGCATAAAACCCCGACCCAGACCGACTGACCCGGTCGCACTGTCGGTTTGCGCGGCATAATCAAGCTGTATCAAACCGCCAACCAGCAGGTTTTGGCTGATGAACCGATGCGCCCCCAGATAGCCGACGAAGAACTGGCTGGAGGCGGTGTTTGCATCCGTCTGAACCGCCAGCAATTGCGCCCAGGCATCGAACTTGCCAGCATAATTCTTTGTTGAGCTGCGACTCAGCAAACTGCCGCTGAATGCAAGATTGAGATTGTTTTCGGTGGCTTGAAGGTTGAAATTTCGACTGGCAACACCGAACCCACCGTCCAGAAAACCGGTAAGACTGGGCGTGGTGTTCAGGATATTGCCGGCACGGCTCTGCACAAAGCTGGTGATCTGGTCCTGCGTATTCTGTGTAAGGGTGTTTGGCGCAGTTGCCGCTGCTGAGGCCTCATTGCCATTGCCAGAACCGTCTTGCGCCACACCTGCCGCGACCTGAATTGTCAAATCACCCGTCCCGTTGGTGGAAATACTGGCTGTGTAGGTCGACGGCCCGCCAGTCAGCGCCGTGACTGACCCGCCAGTGATTGTAATATCGCCGGAAACAAACCCGACAACAGGCTTGGAAAAGGTAATGTTCGCGGTAAAAGTTGTCGGTCCGCTCAAGGTGCCCGGCACACCGCTGATCGCAACCGAAGGGGGGCCTTCAACCGTGATCGTGACACTGTCGGCGCTGGAACTGGCCCCGTCGTCATCAGTCACCACCAGCGAGAAGATATAGCTGACCGCGCTGTCATTGCTGGTCAGGCTCTGGGCGGTGAAGGTCGGCATCTGGGCGGTAGCGCTGCTCAAGGTCACCGCC
>JAADIC010000085.1 GCA_013151535.1 Alphaproteobacteria bacterium
GGTGGACTCCCAAAAAAATCACCCTGACGCTAGCAAACTTGCGCGCCTAGCCCCCCCGTATACGTTTTGCACAGGAAGGGACCCGTACAATATCAAGGGGTTACGGGCCGTTCTTAATGTTCTTTGCGCTGCTTTTTACTCTGATCCCGTGTCCTTTTCTTCACCCGTTCCGGCCCCGTTTCATGTGACCATGCAAGAGTTATAGGCCCCGAAAGCCCGCCTGTCATTCATTCAGGTGTAACCTTGAAAAGTGTAACGCTCAGGCGATTTTCCTTGACAGGGTTTTGGCGTTTGGCGTGCGTTTTTTGCCCCGGCAGCGACCAAATCACCCTCATCGACGAGCCGTGATCGAGCCCCGATGAACACCCCGCCAACCTAAACCGACGGGGTGTTTGCAGTGCATCATCGCGACACGACCGGCCTTGCCACCTTTGCCTTACCGATCACGTATTCCATCGACCGTCGCGTCGGTGGTTCCTTGCCGCGCAATCGCCAGACGATCACCGCAAGGCCATATTGCCAGCGCTTGTTGGCGTGTTGGCGCGAGAGACCGAATTGCCAGCAGATCGGCTTCCACGGCACGCGTTTGGCCCTGAGCCACAGGAGCTTGGCGTCGTCGATCTCGAGCCAGCGCAGCCAGAGCATGGTCTCGTCGGCTTCGGTAATCATGCGCGGGCTGGGCAGAGGTCGGCGCATCTTTGGCGTCTGCCCCACCTGATCGGCAAAGCTGTGGAAATACTCGGGCCAGGCGCTGAAGTATCCCTGAGGCTTTACGCCCGGGGCCTGGCGCATGACCTCGGCAGCCAGTTCCAGCCGGTCCTGTACTTGGGCAATTGTCCAATCGGTCATTGCGCTGCCTCCCCATTCTGTGGCCGTTTGCCATAGAGTTTTTCGCCAAGCTGGCGGATGAGTTCGCGTTCGGGCCAGGTCAGGCGCTGATCATTGAGCGACACGGCAGCATGCCCTGTTCGCACCAGCCCTCGCGTTTGACCTGGTCGGGATTGCGCCGACGGCCGCCGTAGCCGCGGGGGGTGAAGCTCATGCCCTTCATGCCGTCACCTCCGGCAGCAAGGCCGCGTATCCGATGACATCGGTGGCACCGTCGCGGTAGGCGGGATCATGTTGCAGGCGCGCAAGTTTCAGATCGATCATGCAGAGCACGACCTCGGCGGGTGTTATGTGACGGCCCAGCGTTAGAGACCAGCGCGCGGCAATCGCGGCCATGGCATCCATCGGCGGGCCGTATG
Source organism: Alphaproteobacteria bacterium (assembly GCA_013151535.1). GTDB lineage: Bacteria > Pseudomonadota > Alphaproteobacteria > Rhodobacterales > Rhodobacteraceae > UBA5972. The sequence continues at coordinate 1,248 of JAADIC010000085.1, forward strand.
CGGCACAGCGGTCGTCAAGCACCCGGGAGACGTGATCGAAAACATCCTGCGCGCTCACTTCAAACCTCCTTTTGTTTCCAGCGCCCAGTGCAGAATGGCAATGGCGTCGGCCTCGTTGTCATCCTTGGGGAAGAAGCCTTTGGCGCTGACAGCTTCGATCATCATGGCTTTGCTGGCATTGCCCTTGCCAGTCGCGTGTTTCTTGATGGTTCCAACTGGGACGCCTTGATATGGCACACCGCGCATTTCGGCCCACGCGGTTAGTGTAGCCATCAGCCCGCCATAAACGTGCGAGGCATCGGTGCCTGCATGGCGACGGACCTCTTCATAGAAAATTGTGGCGATCGGCCCGGACAGACGATCCATCTCGCTCAGCCAGTTCTGAAAGCGTAGATACCGCATGCCACCGCCATCGTAGCGGCTGGGTTTGAACGAGACCGTCCCGCTGGTGATCAACCCGTCCGCCGAGCGCAGCGCCCAGCCGGTGGTGGTGCCAAGATCAAGGGCAAGGACAGTTTTCGCGCCGCCAAGGGTGCTAGCCAGCGCGTCGCCAGAGATGTGTGCTTGTGTGTTCATTTTGAAGGCTCATCAATTCGAATGGGCCTTCGGCTTTGGTCACGGTCATAATACCGGCCCGGAGTCAGGCAAACAAGAAAATTCCCCCTCGGGGACGAATTTCAAGGCTTTTCAGTTTGTCACCACCTGTCACCACCTTGCGCCGAGGTGGTGACAGTAAAAAGTCGTTTAAAAACAACGTTGTCACCACTGTCACCACCTGTCACCACTAAAATCCTTTGTACATATGAGGAAGCGTGCATTGGGGGCAAAACACACATACATATAGAAAAGGAAAGAAGATGGACGTTTTAGTGGTGACAGTGGTGACACGCTTGAATTCAAAGGGGTTTTTCTGTCACCACTTCCTTTCCAAGGTGGTGACAACCCGCAGGTGGTGACAGCCAAATATGCAAAAGGGCACCCATTTGGGTGCCCTCACAGGTCTCGTTGATAGCCCGTCGTTCCCGAAAGACGAATTCAGGCCGTTTGTGTCGTTGCGGTTTTTCGGTATCGCCACTCCCGGGATCCGCCGGTGCGACATTGATATCTTTCCCATTGCCTTGATTTCAGCCAAGACCCAACGCGCATCTGGTCCACCTTGGTCCACTTGCCCGGCTCAATTCCAAGCGCGCCCTCAAGGATTTCCCCAACAGAGACGTCATCAATGGGCTCAACCCGCGCAAACTCCTCGTCGCGCCAATCATCAAAACCTGCGTGGCCGCGGTTAACACTCTGCACCTCATGGGTCAGCCAGCGGTCAATGAGGTCGTCCCAGGCATCGGACTGGTAACGCTTGTCCTGCTCGTCACGCGCGGCTTTCAGCAAGTCCTTGTCCTCAAGCCACCAAATCGCCCCGGATTTGAACCGGTGGACAGCCTCGGCCCAAAGCTGATCGCGGTCGCGGGCGAGTCCTTTGACGTCAATATCGCCGCAACGAATGGGCCAAAAGCGCCGGTTTCCGGTCTCATCGCGCAGATAGGTGTCGGGATTAACGGTGCCGGCAAACACGCATTGCCGTTTGATCTCGACCGTGTGGCGGCCATAAGGCGGGCGAAACCGGTCGGTGGTTCGGGTCAGGAACGCCTTGATGCGCGACACCTCGGCGCGGCCGATGGCGTCGAGCTCGGCGATTTCAACGATCCAGACGCCCTGCATGTGAATGGCCGCATCTTTGGACCCGAGGTCCGGCAGCTCATCGGTAAACCATTCCTCGCCGGCGAGAATCTTGAGGGCAGTAGATTTGCGCGCCCCTTGCTCGCCTTCAAGGATCAGCATGTGGTCGGCCTTGACACCGGGGCGAAAAATGCGCGCCACCGCCGAGATCAGCCATAGCCCGCCCATGGCATGGGTCAAATCCGTGGGTGCAGCCCCGATATAGCGACTGGTCCAGCTTTCCAGCCTCGGCGTGCCGTCCCAGATGAGGGACTGAAGATAAGCCCGCACCGGGTGAATACGGATGTCGCGGGCAACGGCGCCGACCGAACGATCGACCCACCACCAGGGGCGCGACATTCACCTCGCGGTGCTGCAGCCATTCAGCGGCACGAATATCATCGGCATCATCCCAGGGGCGCGGAAAGGTTGCCTCTTTATCATGCCCCGTTTCATCGCCCGTTTTATCCCAGGGCAGCGCGCCGAGAACGACAACTTCCTGCGCGAACTCGTCAAAAGCGATTATGCCGGCAAAGGCAGGATCCGAATTCAACGCCATGATGACATTGGCCTCGTTACGCTCCGGCGTGCCGGAAAGGTCGAGCCGCAATCGATTGGCCCAGGCCGGCCGTGCGGCGGGTTTCATGAGATCGCCGGTGCTGTTGAGGCGGCGGCGCAAGACCCCAAGCTGTTTGTCCAGAATGGAGATGGCAATCCCGGTACGGATCTTGATCAGCGACAACAGATGCCGCTCTTCCATCGGCTCGAAGCACGCCTTGACGATGCGGCCCATCAGCGCGCCGAGGGCTGTGAGGTCCGGCGGATTGGTCAGAGCCTCGGTTGCACCGGCGAGTGTTTCATCTGCTTTTTCTGGCGAGGTTTCAGCTGTCGTGGCCGGAACATCAGCTATGCCGGGCGCTACTTCTGATGGCGACGTGTCGTAATCAGCGCTCACCGCCCCTTTGACGAGATCATCGTTGAAATCGTCGCCGTTGCGCGGTGTTACAATCCGGTTCGGGATGTCCGCGATATTCAGGCGGTCAGAAAGTGTTGCAGCCGCCTGCCGACCAGCGTCCCCGGCATCGGCGTAAATGGTGACGCGCTGGGTGCCCTCGGGCCATTTGAACCGCGCCAGACCATCGGCCGAAAGCGCCGCCCATGTGGCCACGCCGAAAATCGCATGCGCCGCCAGCGCCGTCTCGATCCCTTCCGCCACCCCGAGATGCCCATCCTCGGGCATCGGGAACAAGCGCACGGCGGCTTCGGCAATGGCACCCAGCATTTTCTTGCCCGCAGGCGCCTTACCGCTGCCATCCTCGAGCAGAAAGGTGCGATGAATGCCGCCCACCGGGCTGCCATCAACCAGGCGGGGAATGGCAACCATCCCGGGCCAGCCGCGACGGCTCTCATAATCGGTCAGATCGGCGTGGAACAGAAGGTCCGGCGAACACGGGTCTTTGAGCCCACGCGATTGCAGGTAAGTTTCTGCGACACTGCCTGCAAGCGGCTGGCAGTCTTCCCGGATGCGGCGGATTTCGAGGGCATGGTCGGGTTTCGGGCGCGCCGGTGATCTCGGACGCGTAACGCGGGCCTCCTCTATCTGTGC
>JAADIC010000239.1 GCA_013151535.1 Alphaproteobacteria bacterium
TGGCCATAGCGCCGGTTTTCGATGACATGGTGAACGCCCTTGGCGCCGACAACATCCGCGCCGCCCTGCCGTTTCTGCGCGAATTGCGCGGCCAGTTGGAGCGTGATGATTAACGCCCAAGCCTAAGACCCCAAGGCCAAAGCGGCTTCAAACAGGGATTCCATATCGTAGATAAACCTGTTGCGGCTGGGATTTTTGAAAACCTTGACGACACAGCCCGCCATCTCCAATTCTTCGATCGAAGACTTCTGGTCAACAAAAGGGTCACCATCGGAAAACCAGACAAGTTTGGGGCCGGAAATTTCTGACAATTGTTCCACCGCACAGCATCTCGTTGCGTCCATGTCAAACATCACACCACCCAGATTGCGCGTGGTTGTCATTTCCAGCGCCTTGTGAAACCACGGCTGGGTTTTTCCAAACTCTAATATCTCAAGGTCTTCCGGGTGACCCCTGAAGGCCTTCTCAAGGCCTTTGATAAAGATGCCCGATTTGACAAAAGGCTTGGCCAAAGTGGAAATCACCGGCTCCAGCATCCCCCGTTGATTGATTAGCATCGACATCCAGGCCCCGGAAAATCCCCCAGATCCAACGACTGATCCAGCGGCAAATCCATCACCGGTGCCACTGCGAAATCTGGGGGACGTAACCAATAATCCCTGGGTTTCTCCCCGCCTCTTCGCAGCGACTGCGATTGCACTGGCAATACCATAGGTATGCGAAACGACAGGGGCGGATTCTGCACCAATCACCTTCAGGAACTCGATGAAATCATCGCTGAACTCATCCAGTATTCGGGCGGAATTCGCCCTTTTCAGCGGAACTCCATAGTGACCGGGGCGCACCGGTGTCAAAACGCGAATGTTGTTCTCGTGCAAAAGTCCTGCCTCATGTGGTAGCGGCGCAATAGGAAAAAACACCGGGTGCATAAACACCAGTTTGCGGCCACCCACCGGGCCCACATCGACGATGGTCAATTCCCGGCCGCTGGACATGGTGGGCCGGTGCATCCGAAAATCAGGCTGATAATATCGTGAGTAGAGATTAATGATTTCGCTGCCAATGCCAGCCGCGCGACTGTCAAATTTCTTAAGATAATTGGCGCATAATACCGCCATGATAACAATCACTTCCGATTGTCGCGCCCGCCCCGCTTTGTGCCGAATGGAGGCAAGCTGATTGCGCCGCGTGTCATAGGACACCCCGTCCTGTTTGCTGATTTCGGGCAAATGCCCCCCGGCGATGAGCTGCATCAACAAACGGGTTTCCGAGCGTGTCAGTTCCTGCTGGAACCGGGCCGTAAAGACTTGCCCGACATCGGCGACAGACAACAAAACCGATGGGTCGATATCCGCAGGAGTCGCAAGGAAGGTAAATTCCCCTCCGGGCGCAAGACAAATGGCACATTCATCCAGCGGGAATGTGCCATGATTTCCGGATTTCCAAGCTCTCGGCCCCATTTCGTCAGTCGAAATGGATGGGGCAATCGAAAATATCTCCTCCAACACGAGGCGATTCGAGTCAATCATATTGAACCGTAATGTTGTTTATCAAAAAGTGGCGCGCTGACGCTGGCATAAATTAATGCAGGCGTCAAATTTTGCCTGTTTGGGCCTATTGGCGATTAGGGCCTAACACTGGCCGTCACATAATTGACGCTAAGGTCACGCTCAGACACCGACCAAGACCACAGAACCGGATTGAACACAAAACCCTTGCGATCAACCGGGTTCAGACCGGCCCGTTCGATCAACGCAACCAGCTCATCAGGTGTGATGAATTTAGCCCAGTCATGCGTGCCTTTGGGCAGCCAGCGCATCACATGTTCAGCGCCGATAATGGCCATCATATAGCTTTTGGGATTGCGGTTGATGGTGGAGCACAGCATCAAGCCGCCCGGTTTCAACAGCTCGCGGCACGCACTCAGATAGGCCAGCGGATCGGCCACATGCTCAACCACCTCCATATTCAGGACCACGTCAAACTTTTCGCCCGCAGCGGCCAAATCTTCTGCGGTGGTGTGCCTGTAATCAATCTCTAGTCCGGAAATACCGGCATGGATTTGCGCCACCGGAATATTGCCAGCCGCCGCATCGGCACCAACCACATCGGCCCCAAGGCGCGCCATCGGCTCCGACAACAAGCCACCACCACAGCCAATATCCAGCAGCCGCAGGCCTTTGAAAGGTTGCGGCTTGGTCAGGTCGCGGTCAAATTCAGCGGCGATCTGTTCGGTGATGTAATCCAGCCTGCACGGGTTCATCATGTGCAAGGGCTTGAACTTGCCGTTCACGTCCCACCACTCAGTCGCCATGGCCTCGAATTTCGCAACTTCGCTGGGATCAATCGTTGTGGCGGATTGCATTGCACTCTCCATTTCAACCTGCAAAGATCGAGGTCTGAACAGGAACAGGATCACTCGAACCATAAAGAGCGCCCATGCACAAGTCCGTTGGCCAAAATAGCGCATCAGAATTGCTTTACCCGTCAATCGGGCCGTTCGATCAGCGGATGATGAAAGTCAGCGGTGGGCACCGGATTTATGTGGAGCAATGCGGCAATCCCAAAGGCAAGCCGGTGGTGGTTCTGCATGGTGGTCCCGGTGGCGGGTGCAGCCCGGCCATGCGGCGGTTTTTTAACCCCGAGACCTACCGGATCATCCTGTTTGACCAGCGCGGGTGCGGGCGATCCAAGCCCCATGCCAGCGTCGAAAACAACACCACATGGGATCTGGTTGCGGATATCGAAGCGATTCGTGAAAGCCTGAAAATCGACAATTGGATCGTTTTTGGCGGCTCATGGGGGGCGACGCTTTCACTGATCTACGGGCAGGCCCATCCGGAACGCGTCAACGCGCTGGTTCTGCGCGGTGTGTTCCTGATGACAAAGCCCGAGCTTGATTGGTTTTACGGCGGTGGTGCGGGTAAGTTCTGGCCGGAAAAATGGGCGAAGTTTATCGAGGTTATTCCAGCCGACGAACGGGGTGACATTATCGCCGCCTATCACAAGCGACTGTTTGGTGACGACATGGTTGTTCAAACAAAATATGCCCGCGCCTGGTCCAGTTGGGAAAGCGGGTTGGCGGTGTTGGAGCCGGGCGAAAATCGCGGGCTAAGCCCGGCAGAATACGCCCGCGCCTTTGCACGGCTCGAGAACCATTATTTCACCAATGACGGGTTTCTGGCTGAGGATCAGGCGATCCTGAGCAATCTTCATAAGCTGGCCGATATCCCCGGTTTTGTCGTGCAGGGGCGATACGATATGATCTGCCCGCCAACCAGCGCCCACGCGCTGGTGCAAGGTTGGCCAAAGGCGAAACTTACAATGATCCCGACGGCTGGACATGCGTTATCCGAGGTTGGAATAACCGCAGAGCTTGTTAAGGTAATGGATGAGCTTCAATCTTCAATACACTGTTAAATAACGCTAAAAACTTGCTGCCAGTCGCGACCCCTGACTGATTGCGCGTTTTGCATCCAGTTCGGCGGCGACATCCGCACCGCCGATGATGTGGCAGGTGATACCAGCCGCTTCCAGCGCATCGGCCAGCGTTCGTTCCGGCAACTGACCCGCGCACAGAACAATGGTGTCAACCTCGATCAATGTCGGATTTTCACGCGCTTCGCCGTATGAAACGTGCAATCCATCGCTGTCAATCCGTTCGTAATTCACACCCGCCACCATCTCGACGTTCTTCATTTTCAGGGCCGATCGGTGAATCCAGCCGGTGGTTTTTCCAAGCCCTTTACCCAGTTTCTGCGCCTTACGCTGCAACAATGTCACTTGTCGCGCGGGTGCGTGCGGTTGTGGGCCTTCGGCGCGCAGACCGCCGCGAATTTCGCTGG
>JAADIC010000335.1 GCA_013151535.1 Alphaproteobacteria bacterium
CTCGCTGGCGGGCGGGGCTTTACCAACGGCGGATTGCGTGGTGCTGGGGGTGGCGCGGCTGAACGCGGTGTTGGAGACCGACTATGATAACCGCCTCATCCGGGTGCAGTCGGGGCGCACCAATCTAAGTGTCACCGGCGCGGTTGAACAAAACGGCTTTTTCTATGCGCCTGATCCATCAAGTCAGTTGGCCTGTGCCATTGCCGGCAATGTGGCGATGAATTCCGGCGGGGCGCATTGCCTGAAATACGGCGTCACCACCAACAACCTTTTGGGCGTGACCATGGTTCTGATGGATGGTCAGGTGGTCGAGATCGGCGGTGCGCATCTGGACGCGGCCGGGCTTGATCTGCTCGGCCTGATCTGTGGCTCGGAAGGCCAACTTGGCGTGGTGACCGAGGCGACTTTGCGGATCAAACCCGAAGGGGCGCGGCCGGTGCTGATGGGGTTTGATACCAACGAGGCGGCGGGGGCTTGTGTGTCGGACATCATCAAGGCCGGTGTGCTGCCGGTGGCGATTGAGTTCATGGACCGCCCCTGCATCCGCGCGACCGAGGCCTTTGCCAAAGCCGGTTATCCCGATGTGGAGGCTTTGCTGATTATCGAGGTCGAAGGGGCGGATAGCGAGATCGACCACCAGCTTGGCAAGATTATCGAGATTGCCAAGGCGCATGATCCGGTCGAGATCCGCGAAAGTAAATCGGCGGATGAAAGTGCCCGCATCTGGGCCGGGCGCAAGGCGGCGTTCGGGGCCATGGGGCAGATCAATGATTACATGTGTCTGGACGGGACGATCCCGGTCAGCCAGTTGCCGCTGGTTCTTGGCCGGATCAGGGAGCTGACGGATCAATACGGGCTGGACGTTGGCAATGTTTTTCACGCCGGTGACGGCAATATGCACCCGTTGATCCTGTTTGACGCCAACAAGCCCGGCGATCTTGAGAAATGCGAAGCTCTGGGGGCGGATATTCTGCGCCTCTGTGTCGAGGTTGGCGGCTGTTTGACCGGCGAGCACGGGGTAGGCGTGGAAAAGCGCGATCTGATGTTCGAGCAATTCAGCGGTGATGATCTTGAGGCGCAACTGGCGATCAAGGATGTGTTTGATCCGAAATGGTTGTTGAACCCGGCCAAGGTGTTTCCGCTTTCAGTGACCGAAGGGCGGCGCGCACCGTAGGGGCGCTGCCCCCGGGATTCGTATGGGACAAAGATGATAAAGACTGAGCAAGAGTTGAATGAGGCGGTTGCATCCGCCGATGGCCCGTTGCGGATCATTGGTGGCGGCACACGCCCGATTGGCAATCCGGTTGAGGGGGCGGCGCTGCGTGTCGGTGGGCTTTCAGGTGTCACGCTTTATGAACCCGGCGCGTTGACGATTGTGGTGCGCGCAGGCACGCCTCTGGCCGAGGTTAAGGCGTTGCTTGAAAGCGAAGGCCAGCGGCTGGCGTTTGAGCCGATGGATCATCGCGGCTTGCTTGGTTCGCACGGGGAGCCGACGATTGGCGGGGTTGTGGCCGCCAATATCTCGGGGCCACGGCGTATTTCTGCGGGGGCCTGTCGGGATTTCCTGCTTGGTGTGCGCTTTGTTGATGGTGTTGGGCGGGTCGTGAAAAATGGCGGGCGGGTGATGAAGAATGTCACCGGCTATGATCTGGTGAAACTGATGGCGGGGTCTTTTGGCACGCTTGGGGTTCTGAGCGAGGTATCGTTGAAAGTGCTGCCAAAGGCCGAGGCCAGCGCGACTGTGATCGTGCATGGGCTTGACGCGGCTTCTGCAGTCGAGGCCATGTCCCGCGCGCTGGGTTCACCCTTTGATGTGACCGGGGCGGCGCATTTGCCCGAACAGACCATGATCCGACTGGAGGGGTTTGCGGATTCTGTGACCTATCGGGCGGGTATGTTGAAGGAGGTTTTAGGCGGTTTTGGCGAGGTGAGTATCGAGGATAATTCCGAACGCTCCGCCGATATTTGGCAAAACCTGCGCGATGTGAGCGGGTTTCACGGCAAGGCGGGCGATGTCTGGCGGATTTCGGTTAGGCCTTCGGATGGGCCAAAGGTTGGCGCGCGGCTGGGCGGTGATCTGGCCTATGACTGGGGTGGTGGGCTGGTTTGGGCATTGGTGCCGGAAGGTACGGATGTTCGCGCCGCTTTGGCTGGGATCAACGGCCATGCACGGCTGGAACGCGGCTCAGGGCAGGCGGCTTTTGCGCCGCAGGGTGCATTGCTGGACAGGATTGCGGCTGAGTTGCGGGCCAAGTTCGATCCACGCGGTATTCTGAACCCGGGATTGATGGGCTAGATCATGCAGACACATTTTACCCCCGAACAGCTTGAAAACCCCGGTATCAAGCGGGCCAATGAAATACTGCGTGCCTGCGTGCATTGCGGGTTTTGCACGGCGACTTGTCCGACTTATCAGGTGCTCGGCGATGAGCTGGACAGCCCGCGGGGCCGTATTTACCTGATAAAAGACATGCTGGAGAACGACCGGCCTGCCGACGCCAAAACCGTCAAGCATGTGGATCGCTGCCTGTCTTGTCTGGCCTGTATGTCGACCTGCCCAAGCGGTGTTCACTATATGCATCTGGTCGATCTGGCCCGCGCGCATATCGAAGAAACCTATAAGCGCCCGCTGATGGATCGCACCATGCGTTGGGTTTTGTCGCAGATATTGCCCTATCCCAAACGCTTCCGGCTGGCCATTCTGGGCGCGTGGATCGCGCGGCCCNNNTGATGCCCGCCAACCTGCGCGCCATGATCGAGTTTGCACCGAAATCCCTGCCCCCCGTCAGCCGCAATGATGATGTGCAGGTGTTCGCCGCCATCGGTAAGCGGCGCAAACGGGTGGCGTTGATGACGGGCTGCGCGCAAAAGGCGCTGAACACCGACATTAATGACGCGACGATCCGTATTCTGCGCAGGCACGGCTGTGAAGTCGTGATCGCCAAGGGGGCGGGCTGTTGCGGGGCGGTGACCCATCATATGGGAAAGACCGATGCCAGCCATGGCTCGGCGGCGCGCAATATCCGCGCCTGGATGGCGGAAAAGAACGGCGCGGGGCTGGACGCGGTGGTGATTAACACCTCGGGCTGCGGCACCACGGTCAAGGATTACGGCCATATGTTCTGCAATGACCCGCTGGCGGAGGATGCGGCGATGATCGCGGGGCTGGCCAAGGATATCTCTGAGGTGTTGGAGGGGCTTGATCTGGCCAAGGGTGGTGCGCCGAAGATGCGCGTGGCCTATCACGCCGCCTGTTCCCTGCAACATGGCCAGCAGATCAAGCACGCACCAAGGGAGTTGTTGCGCCGCGTGGGGTTTGAGGTGGTTGAACCGGCGGATGCGCATCTGTGCTGTGGCTCGGCTGGAACCTATAATCTGTTGCAGCCGGAAATTTCGGGGCAATTGAAGGCGCGTAAGCAGAAAACGCTGGCCGTATTATCGCCGGATGTGATCGCGGCGGGTAATATCGGCTGCATGATGCAGATCGGTTCCGGCAATGACGTGCCGGTGATTCACACGGTCGAATTGCTCGATTGGGCAACAGGCGGGCCGAAACCACCTGCACTGTTTCCTTAGCCAAAACAATCTGGCGAAAAGACGTCAAAACTTCTCAAACAAAACCCGTTTCACGCCCAATTGGGCCATATTCTCGCCGCAACGCGGGGGCTATCTGCGTCTTGGGGGCGTTGATCTCGCGGGTAGACAATGCGCAAATTTATGCTGCTGCTAGTGGTTTTGTGGCTTACAACAGAAAAGGCCCCGGCGACCGAGGTGCAACCATCGGTCGGGCTGAATACGGCAGATGCCGCCCGCGCCTGGGAGGCCGTTGGCCGGGTCAATCTGGTTGGAACCGGATTTTGCACCGGCGCGCTGATTGCCCCCAATCTTGTTCTGACTGCCGCCCATTGCATGTATGACAAGCGTACTGGTGAAAGGGTGAAAACCGAGAATGTCGAGTTTCTGGCAGGTTGGCGCGATGGCCGCGCCGCCGC
>JAADIC010000322.1:0-21172 GCA_013151535.1 Alphaproteobacteria bacterium
CCGGTGCGCCCCGAAAGCATCGCCGGTTGCACCTATTGCCACCCGCAGGTTGCCAGCGTCGGCTATACCGAAGCACGCGCCAAAGAGCTTGGTTATGACGTCAAGGTCGGGCGGTTCCCGTTCATTGGAAACGGTAAAGCGATTGCCCTGGGCGAGGCTGAGGGGCTGGTCAAAACCGTGTTTGATGCCAAAACCGGTGAGCTGTTGGGCGCGCATATGATTGGCGCCGAAGTCACTGAACTCATTCAGGGATTCATCGTCGGGCGGCAGCTTGAAACCACCGAAGAAGACCTGATGAACACGGTTTTCCCGCACCCGACCTTAAGCGAAATGATGCATGAATCTGTGCTCGATGCCTATGGCCGTGTGCTCCATATGTAGGTTGCAATATGCGTTAAAATTCGCTTTCGATATTGCGTTGGTAATCTTTGACCAGATTGCCAAAACGGGTGAACTTTCCCTCAAAGCTCAGCTCGACAGTGCCAATTGGGCCGTGGCGCTGTTTGCCGATCACCACTTCGGCGCGCCCGCTTAGATGTGACATTTCCTCCTGCCATTTCATCATCGCATCCACATCATGTTCACCCGGTTTTTCGCGCTCCTTATAATATTCCTCGCGATAGACGAACATCACCACGTCGGCGTCTTGCTCGATCGAGCCGGATTCGCGCAGGTCTGACAATTGCGGCCGTTTGTCATCGCGGTTTTCAACCTGACGGGAAAGCTGTGACAGGGCGACCACCGGAATTTCAAGCTCTTTGGCGATGGCTTTCAGGCCCTGTGTGATCTCGCTGATCTCATTCACGCGGTTTTCCGAGCGCCCCGAGCCGCGCACCAATTGCAGGTAATCCACGATCAAAACGTCCAGCCCGTGGGTGCGTTTCAAACGTCGCGCCCGCGCCGCAAGCTGGGCAATCGGCAGCGAGGCAGTGTCGTCGATATAAAGCGGGCAGGCTTCAAGGTCTTTCGCGGCCTCCACGAAGCGGCGAAACTCGCTCTCGTTCAAATCCCCGCGCCGGATTTGATCCGACGGCACTTCGGAGGCTTCTGACAGGATGCGCGCGGCCAGTTGTTCTGCCGACATTTCCAGCGAATAGAAGCCGACGACACCGCCTTCAACCGCGCCCTCAGAGCCATCCGGCAGCTTGCCCTTTTTATAGGTCTTGGCGATATTATAGGCGATATTGGTGGCGAGCGAGGTTTTCCCCATGGAGGGGCGACCGGCCAGAATAAGCAGATCGGATTTGTGCAAACCGCCGAGCTTTTTGTCCATATCAATCAGTCCGGTCGAAATCCCGGCCAAGCCACCATCGCGCATATAGGCGGCGTTGGCGACCTGAACCGCGTCGGTCACGGCCTTCAGAAACGACTGAAAACCAGAGTCGCTGCTGCCGGCCTCGCCCAGTTGGTAAAGCTGCTGTTCGGCTTCGACGATTTGTTCAGCCGGTTCGCTGTCAACTTCGACCCGTCCGGCCTTGTCGCTGATTTCCTGACCGATGGCGATCAGATCGCGCCGGATCGCCAGATCGTAGATCATCTGGGCATAGTCACGCGCCGCGAATACCGAGATCGCCGCCCCGGCAAGGCGCGCCAGATAGGCCGGGCCGCCAAGTTCGGCAAGGCCGGGATCATCTTCCATGAAGGCTTTCAGGGTGACGGGTGAAGCCAGCGCGTTTTTCTGGATCCGCTGGGCGGCAATTTCAAAAATACGGCCATGCACGGGGTCGTAAAAATGTTTTTCGCTGACCAGGTTGGCGACGCGGTCATAAACATCGTTATTGACCATCAGCGCGCCCAAAAGCGCCTGCTCGGCCTCGATGTTGTGCGGCGCGGTTGTGATCTCTTCACTTTCGGGTTGCGGCTGCATGCTGTCGTTGATCGCGCTTAGGCCGCTCATTTTCTTTCCCTTGAATGGTTTGCCTGTCAGCTATCACAGATCGGGCGGGATTGCGCAATTGGACAGGCTTGTGGAAATCCTGTGGAAAAGATTTTTGTTCGCGCGAACAAGCGTCTGGAAGCCACATTATTTCTCGAAGTTCGGGGCGCGGCCGGAAATATGGCAAATTTGTGGCAAATTGTGTTAATCTGGCCTTACAAGTCTGATTCGAGACTAGGATAAGGATGCTGCCGATGATGTTGGAGCTGATTGCTCTGGCTGGTGTCGCATCCGTGGTGTTCTTCGCAAGCGGGGCGCATTACGATCTGGAAATCATGGTCCGCGAGCGTATTCGCAAGGATTGATTTCTTTCGACACCGGCTTGCATGAAACCTCTGTCGGCGCGGTCTTGGGGGCTGGACCGGTGGAAAGTTTAGATAAACATGCTGTGCTACAAGCCCTTCCGAACGCTGCGTTCGGGAGGGTTTATCTATCCGTAGGATGTGTGCTCTGCACGCATCGCCGGGCCACAGATGCGTGCAGAGCACACATCCTACGCCGCCAGTGCCGCAATGATCTTGCTGAAATCGGCGGCCTTCAGAGACGCGCCGCCAATCAGGCCACCATCCACATTCGGCACCCGCCTGATGTCATCCACATTGCCGGGGTTCATGGAGCCGCCATAAAGCACACGAACCGAGCGCCCGACGCCTTCACCGAACCGCCGTTCCAGCCGCATACGGATGAAATCATGCACCTCGCCGATATCGCCAAGTGACGGAACAAGCCCGGTGCCAATGGCCCAGATCGGCTCGTACGCGACCACAAGGTTTTCACCTGTCGCCGCATCGGGGATGGAGCCGGCAAGTTGGCCGCCGATGATATCAAGCGTGTTGGTCGCGCGGCGCTGCTCCTCGCTTTCACCGACGCAGATGATCGCAGACAGGCCCGCCGCCCAGGCCGCTTTGGCCTTGAGACGCACGGTTTCATCGCTTTCGCCATAAGCCTCGCGCCGTTCGGAATGGCCGAGGATGACGTATTCAGCCCCCGCATCCACCAACATTTCAGCCGAGATATCGCCGGTATGCGCACCGCTTGAATTTTCATGGCAATCCTGCGCGCCGATGGTCACACAATTGTCGACGCAGACCTTGGCCATGGAGCGTACAAGTGTGGCGGGCGGGCATAAAACCACCTCGCAATTGGGGGCGGGCTGGGCTTTGGCCAGCAATTCCACCTCGGACAGAGCTGCGCGCAGCCCGTTCATTTTCCAGTTTCCGGCGGCCAGTTTTCTGCGCATTATCAATCCGTTCATAAATGTTGCAAAGCCCGTCGCGCCCAGTCGCAGGCCATATCAAAATCGTCCAACGCCTCATCCGGCATGGACCAGTTTCCCATGCTAGAGGTTTTGCCGTGTCTATTAACCCTCGCAAATTGCCGCGCATTGGTGTGGCGGCCACATCAGGCTTTGGCCTGCTGCACGGCTTTCTTGCGGCGTTTTTCGGCGGCGGCGGCTTGGGCCGGGATCAGGGATTTTTGCGCCCAGATCAAAGCCTCGTCCGGGTCTTCAAGCGCCGCATCTGGCAGGGACATCAGGCCGGGAATGGTGCGAAGGCCTTTCTTGGTGTCATAGGTGAACGCGGTCGAGCCGGCATCGGCATAGACCGCCGCAAGTGCCTTGTCGGCCTTCATGAAAATCGCGTCACCGATCAGCATGGCGAACATGGCGTCGTCGATATAAAGCGCGTGGCCACCGAACATCCGGCCGACACGAACGGGGCCAAGATCGGCAAACAGATCGCGGGCGTGTTCCAGAAACCCCGGATCAGCCGCCATTACATGCCTTCAAATTTGATTGATTCGCCGCAGCCGCAGGCCTCGGTCACGTTGGGGTTTTTGAAGTGGAAACCGGATTGAAGCAGGCTGACCTGATAGTCTATTTCAGTGCCAAACAGGAACATCTGTGCCATCGGTGCGATCATCACCCGGGCACCGTTTTGTTCGACCACTTCGTCATTGGGATCAATGTTGTCGACATAATCCATGGTGTATTCCATGCCTGCGCAGCCGCCCTTTTTGATGCCAATGCGCAGGCCCTTTTTGGAACCATCGGCCATCAATTTGCCAATTTGCGCCGCTGCTGCGTCTGTCATGCTGACGGCTTGCTTGTCGGGAATGCCGAACATGGGTCACTTTCCTTTAATCCACTATCCTGAGCAATTTAGTATGGATATGCACTGAAAACAAGATGCTACGCAGAATTTGGGTGTTTCGCCGCAGTTTCACACCAAACGCGCCGCCTTGCACATATTCGTCAGCTTTTGCATGGCCAGATCGCGGCCCAGAAAACCAAGGCCGCAATCAGGCGCGGCAATCAACATTTCAGGTGGCAGGATTTTCAGAATGTTGCGCATCCGTTCGACGATCTCATCGACACTTTCAAGGCGGCTGACGGCGATGTCGACAAAGCCGGTGATGGCTTGGGTTTTCTCAAATCTCTCAAACAAATCAAGGGCGTTACCGCAATGGCAATCCTCGATCGACAGGGCATCAATCTTGCCATCAAGGGCCGAAACCAGATCGTAATAAACGTGATGATCGGCCTTGGGATAGTCGGGATTATCCAAGCGGTCGGGATAGCCGCAGCACATATGTGACACCCGCGTGACACCGCTCGGCAGGCCGTGAAACACCCGTTCCAGCATCTCGACACCATATTCAAGCGCGGCTTCGGGCTTGCGGGCGAAAACCGGCTCATCCACCTGAATGTGTTGGCAACCAGCCGCAGCCAGCGCCAGAACCTCGGCATTGAGCGCCTCGGCCAGATCGCGCGCCAGCGCCTTGTCGTCATTATAAAACGCATCCGCCGTGGTATCCATGATGGTGATCGGCCCCGGCAGGGTCATTTTTATGGGGCGGTCTGAAACCGCCTGTGCCTCGTGGTAATCGCGCGGCAAAACCGGCGCACCGGCGCGGATTTTGCCACGAATGGCGGGCAAGTCGGTGACATAGGCACCGCCACGCATTTCGCGCCGCACGAGGGTTTTGAAATCAAAGCCCGAGAATTGCCGGCACTGATAATGCACATAATTCTCGCGCCGCTGCTCGCCATCGGTCGGGATGTCGATGCCACAGGCGATCTGATCGGCGACCACGGTTTCGGTGGCACGGCGAAAAGCGGCATCGTGTTCAGGCGCGTCGGACCATTGATCGACCACGTCGGCCTGATAATTATCCTCGCCCATATCAACCGCGAACCAGTCTTTGATTGGCACATAATCAGGCTTTGGAAACGCCCCGAGGCAGGTGGTTTTGATCGGCATGAGAATTCCCCGTTTTTGGTGTAAAAACAGGCTAATCGTCAGGTATGAAAGAAATCAATGCCATTTGCGACCAAATAGGGCCGCAAACCGGATTTACATGAAACCAAGCTCAAGCCGCGCGGCGTCTGACATCATGTCCATGCCCCATTGCGGCTCCCAGACCAGTTCCACATTGACCGAGGCAACACCGGCCACCAGCAGGATCGCATCCGCCACCCAGCCCGGCATTTCACCCGCCACGGGGCAGCCCGGTGCGGTCAGCGACATTTTTACTTCGACATGGTTTTCGTCATTGATATCAATGGTGTAGATCAGGCCGAGGTCATAGATATTGACCGGAATTTCCGGGTCATGCACAGTGCGGCAGGCCAGCACACAATCCACATAAAGCGGATGATCGGTGGTTGAGGGGTCGATAAGGGGATTGCCCTCAAGCTGTTCGTTTGTCGCGGTCATTCTCACACCATTTCTATTCCTGAGCAAACATATAGGGTATAGAAATGTGAAGGTCTAGGGGGCGGTCCGCGAGTTTTGCGATTTGCACTGGGAAAAGCCCAAAACATCTCGTAAAACGCGCCATGAGCAAATCTTTTTCCTTTCAAATCAATGCCCGTGACGGGCGCGCGCGCGCAGGTATCATCCACACCAAACGCGGCGAAATCCGCACGCCGGCCTTTATGCCGGTGGGCACGGCGGCCACCGTCAAGGCGATGCTGCCGGAAAATGTGCGCGCGACGGGTGCGGATATTCTGCTGGGCAACACCTATCACTTGATGCTGCGCCCGGGGGCCGAGCGTATGGCGCGGCTCGGGGGTTTGCACAAGTTCATGAATTGGGAGCGGCCAATTTTGACGGATAGTGGCGGCTTTCAGGTGATGAGCCTGAATGAGCTGCGCAAACTGGACGAAAAAGGCGTGACTTTCAAAAGTCACATCGATGGCTCGACCCATCACCTGACGCCTGAACTCTCGATCGAAATTCAGAAACTTCTCGGCTCCGATATTGTCATGTGTTTTGACGAGTGCACGCCGCATCCGGCGACTGAAGACGTCGCTGCCAAATCCATGCGGCTGTCGATGCGGTGGGCAGATCGCTCGCGCGCGGCGTTTGGAGATCGGCCCGATCACGCGCTGTTTGGTATTCAGCAAGGCTCGGTTTTCCCCGAATTGCGTGCAGAAAGTGCCGAGGCCTTGGGCAAGATCGGTTTTGACGGCTATGCCATTGGTGGGCTGGCTGTGGGCGAGGGGCAGGCGGCGATGTTCGAGGTTCTGGATTACGCGCCGGGGCAATTGCCCAGCGATAAGCCGCGCTATCTGATGGGGGTCGGCAAGCCGGATGATATCGTCGGCGCGGTTGAGCGCGGGGTCGATATGTTTGATTGTGTGCTGCCATCGCGCTCGGGGCGCACGGGCCAGGCGTTGACGCGTTTCGGGGCGGTGAACATCAAGAATGCACGGCACGCCGAAGACCCGCGCCCGCTTGATCCCGATTGTTCATGTCCGGCGTGCAAGAATTACTCACGCGCCTATCTGCACCATGTGTTCAAGGCGCAGGAAATCATCTGTTCGATGCTGCTGACCTGGCATAATTTACATTATTATCAAGAGCTTATGGCCGGTTTAAGGGGAGCGATTGCGGCGGGGGCGCTTGATGAATTTGTGGCGGTATTCCATGCGAGACGGGCCGAAGGCGACGTGGAGCCAGTTTAGCACGAGAGGTTCCAAAAGTAGGTTTTGACAGATCGAGGCCCTTTCAGGGGCGGCATTTGCAAGCGGCAATTGCTGCATAAATTGCCCAGCTCCCAAGCCTGAAAAACCTCTGGAAATCTAAAGATTTCGCTTGCAATCACAGCCGCGCAGGGCTTCGCTAGCCCGCTAGCCCGCTAGCCCGCTAGCCCGCTAGCCCGCTAGCCCGCTAGCCCGCTAGCCCGCTAGCCCGCCCGCTAGCCCGCTAGCCCGCTAGCCCGCTAGCCCGCTAGCCCGCTAGCCCGCTAGCCCGCTAGTTTACTGGTTTGTCATTCCTGTAAGCGATTGTAATAGCGAACATAAACGGAGAATTTTTTGAGCGGCCGAAGTCGCAATCTTCAAGAAAACTCAACAACCCCCTATCAAGAATTCGAATAAAGCCCGCGCATCCAGTCCGAGATCTTGCCGATCGCCGCTTCCCCTTCGGGGATCACCCGTGTCAGGTTCAGGAACCCGTGAATTTGCCCCGGAAAATTGCAATATGTCACCGCAACACCTGCCGCTTGCAGCTTGTCAGCATAGTCTTTCGCCTCGTCCAGCAGCGGATCAAACCCGCCAGACAGGATAAAGGTCTGGGGAATTCCGGCAAAATCATCCGCCAGCAGGGGTGAAATCGACGGATCACTATAGTCGCGGTTTTCACCGAGATAATTTGTGCGATACCACTCTATCCGGTCCAGCGGAATGATATAGGCCTGCGCTAATTCCATGATCGAATTTGATTGCAACCGGCTGTCCAGCGCCGGGTAAATGAGAACCTGAAACGCTGGCTTCAGCCCGTGCGAATTGGCCAGCACGGCAGCGAAACAGCCCCCCGCGCTGTCACCACCTGCCCCGATCCGCCCGGGATCAAGGCCCAGCCCATCCGCCCGCGCCACAATGTCGGCAAAGGCCGTGCGCGCGTCATTCAATCCGGCGGGATAGGGGTGTTCTGGTGCCAACCGGTATTCCACCGAAATCACCGCAAAACCTGACAGCTTCGCCAGTTTCCGGCACAGATCATCATGGGTCTCAAGGTCCCCCTGAATATAGCCGCCGCCGTGGAAATAGACCAATGCCGGCTGCTCGGGTGCCGCATCCGCATAAAGCCGCGCTGCAACCGGCCCATCTGCCCCCTTCAGCGTCAAATCCTCGACCCGCGTCAGTTCCGGCCCGCGTGCGTCAAACTTTTGCACCAGCCTGCGCATCTGCGCACGGCTTTCAGCGGGTACCGGCATCACACCGGGAACGCGAATAAAATTGGCCAGCCGCCCCAGGGCGCGGGCCTTTACATCAATCGGATTGCCGCGGCTGAACTCGTTTCCCGGGGTTAACAGGCGCACAAGACCCGCCGGTAAAAATACCAGAATCAACCGCCATATCATGATAAATTTGCGCATATTGCCCCATTTCTGCCGAAAAGCCGGAATATCCAGCCAAAGTAACGGGACAGTTCAAGGATTGTCCACCATATTGGCGAACATCGAAAAAACACGCGGACATGGCGTCGTGTGACCGCTTTGTAACTTGCTGAAGCGCCATAACACGGGCAAAATGGCGATAACGAGTCAGTTGGCAGCCTTGATCTTTTACCAATGCACGCCCACTTGAACTAACCAAGGTGAACAGAAGATGACCAAACGCCGCCGGATCAACGGGGCAGGGTGATCTTGCTACAAAGGAATAACGATGTCTGATTTGAGCAGCCAAGCCTATCCGGTCCTCACATTGCGCGAAGTGGTGGTTTTCCCCCACATGATCGTGCCGCTTTTCGTGGGCCGTGAAAAATCCGTGCGCGCCCTGGAAGAGGTGATGGGGGATGACAAGGAAATTCTGCTTTCAAGCCAGATTGATCCGTCGGTCGACGATCCTGATGCGGACGGTATCTACAAGGTCGGGGTGCTGGCCTCTGTGCTGCAATTGCTGAAACTGCCCGATGGCACGGTCAAGGTGCTGGTCGAGGGGCGCAGACGGGTGCGCATCACCGAGTTTCTGGACAATGACGCGTTTTTTGAAGCCCATGCCGAGGTTCTTGAAGAAGAACACGGTGATCCGGTATCGGTCACGGCTTTGTCGCGCTCGGTTGCGGAAGAATTTGAACGCTATGCCAAGCTGAACAAAAACGTGCCCGAAGAAGCCCTGACAACCGTCGCCGAAACCGATGGTGGTGCCAAGCTGGCCGACACCGTTGCGGGGCATTTGAACATTCCGGTCGAGGACAAGCAGAAACTGCTCGAGACCCTCAACCTGTCGGACCGTCTGGAGGCGATTTTCGGCATGATGCAGGGCGAAATGTCGGTGCTGAAGGTCGAGAAAAAGATCAAATCCCGGGTCAAAACCCAGATGGAGCGTACCCAGCGCGAATATTACCTGAACGAGCAGATGAAGGCGATCCAGAAGGAACTGGGCGATAATGACGGCTCGGGACAGGACGAAATTACCGAATACGAGGAAAAGATCGAGGCCACCAAGCTCAGCAAAGAAGCCCGCGAAAAGGTCGATGGCGAGCTGAAAAAGCTGAAATCCATGTCGCCGATGTCAGCCGAAAGCACGGTGGTGCGCAACTATCTTGACTGGATCCTGTCAGTGCCGTGGGGCAAGAAAACCCGGGTCAGGAAAGACCTGAACAAGGCCCAGACCGTGCTGGATGGCGATCATTACGGCCTTGAAAAGGTCAAGGAACGCATCGTTGAATATCTGGCGGTGCAACAGCGCAGCGCCAAGCTCAAGGGGCCGATCCTGTGCCTTGTCGGCCCTCCGGGCGTCGGCAAAACCAGCCTTGGTAAATCGGTAGCCAAGGCCACGGGGCGCGAGTTTATCCGCATCTCGCTGGGTGGTGTGCGCGACGAAAGCGAAATTCGCGGCCACCGTCGGACTTACATTGGCTCCATGCCGGGTAAGATCATCCAGTCGATGAAAAAGGCGAAAACAGTTAACCCGTTGATCCTGCTGGATGAAATTGATAAAATGGGCCAGGATTTTCGCGGTGATCCGGCCAGTGCCATGCTGGAAGTGCTTGACCCCGAACAAAACTCGACCTTCACCGATCATTATCTCGAGGTCGAATATGACCTGTCCAACGTGATGTTCATCACCACGGCCAACAGCTACAACATGCCCGGCCCGCTGCTGGATCGCATGGAGATTATCACGCTGGCTGGCTATACCGAGGACGAAAAGGCCGAGATCGCCAAGCAATATCTGGCCCCCAAGCAGCTTAAGGGCCACGGCTTGCGCAAGGGTGAATTCACGCTTGAGGATGCGGCTTTGACCGACATCATCCGCTATTACACCCGCGAGGCCGGGGTGCGGAATTTGGAGCGTGAGATTGCCAAACTATGCCGCAAGGCGGTGACGCGGATCGTGCGCGGTGATGCCAAGACCATCGTCATAACCCCTGATAACCTTGAAGAATTTCTCGGCGTGAAGCGCTTCAAATACGGCCTTGCCGAGGACGAAGACGTGGTTGGCGTGGTCACTGGATTGGCGTGGACGTCCGTGGGCGGTGATCTTCTGTCGATCGAAGCGCTGAAACTGCCCGGCAAGGGGCGGATGAAAACCACCGGCAAGCTGGGCGAAGTGATGCGCGAAAGCATTGATGCGGCCAGCTCTTATGTGCGCTCAATCGCGCCGGAACTGGGCATCAAGCCGACGATGTTTGAAAAAATCGACATTCACGTCCACGTCCCCGAAGGCGCGACCCCGAAAGACGGGCCAAGTGCCGGTGTTGGCATGGTGACAGCGATTGTGTCGGTGCTGACCGGCATCGCGGTCAAGAAAGATCTGGCCATGACCGGTGAAGTGACCCTGCGCGGCAATGTGCTGCCCATCGGTGGCCTCAAGGAAAAACTGCTGGCGGCCCTGCGCGGCGGTATCAAGACCGTGCTGATCCCGGATGACAACCTCAAGGATCTGACCGAGATACCGGATAATGTGAAAGACGGTTTGAACATCATTCCGGTCAGGGACGTCAGAACCGTGCTGCAACACGCGCTTGTTGCGGTTCCGGAGCCGATTGAGTGGGACGAAGCCGCAGAAGAAGCGGCAGCGGTGGCCATGGCGCGCGGCCCGGTGGCTGAAGCCGGAAAACCGGCTCATTGATTGCATTTCTGCTTTAGAGCCTCGTCCACAATATCTGACCCGCTCAGTTGCGCCCACGCGGTCTGAATACGGGTGTGTTGGCGTGAAAATCGTATCGGATATACGGTCGAGCGGCAACCGCCCGGAGGCGGGCCGCGTGGGCGCACCCCCCCCCGATCAAACGGCGGGGCCGCTCATATTTTCCCAAATCCCGGCGCGCCGCCGCTTGAACGTATCGACAGATATGCCCGGCGCGACGCCACTTGGGCTTTGAAAAAATCTGAGCGGCCGAGTGGATCAGATATTGTGGACAAGGCTCTAGAAACCTGACCGGCGGTTAGAAAAACTCGCCGGTCATCCACAATCCACCCAGCAGAAACGCAAATGTCAGGATCGACATGCCAAGGATGGTTGCCCCGCTGGGGCGCTGCCCGGTATTGTGGTCCTTAGCCCCACCATGATCGCCGTCTTGATCGCCACCATGCGCACCCTCTGGCACCTTGGCGTCATGCGCCCCGCCGCCATGGCCCGCCGCCTGATCGTTGGCAATCACCGTCAGCATACCGTGTTTCATATTGTTCACCACCAGCCACCAATTGACGGGATAAGCCAGTACGAAACCGACGATCATCGCCATCGAAACCGTGAACCAGAATGTCGGATTAAAGGGATCATTCGCGCCCTCAATGCGCTCCATCATAAACCGCATGGTCGGCAACATGCCGGTCATCAGCAGGTTCATCGACAACAGCTCGGGGATGAAGGTTTCCTTGAGCGAGCGGATATAAGAGCCCCCGACCATATCTTTCATGGCGAAAGCCTGAAAATAGGCCCAGCCAAAACCAAAGCCAAGCGCGTATTCAAGCCCGAAATCCTTCCACGGCGACAATTGCAGCACGCCCGCCACCGCCGCCCCGGCAATGATCCCCAACCCATCACCCGCCGCGCAATGCATGGTGGAGCCAAGCACCTGCCGCCATGTGGCGGAGACATATTGCTGATGGGTGCCTTTCAGCGGCTCGCGACAGCCCAGAACATAAAAGACCGCCCCGAGCGGCCCGGTAAAGGCGACCAATATGCCAAAGGCCCATTTCAGAACCGTCGATTCCGGGGTTTTGGGGATGTCGATGACAACAAAAGCCAGCGACAGGGCGGTCAGGATGAACCAGACCAGCATAATTCCATCAATCACGGGTATCCCCTTTAATTATCCTGTTGTGAAACGCTGGCACGGAGGCTCGATTACTGTCAAGGGAGGGCTTGAAAAGCCGTTTCAACCACCATTTGGGGCGCGGCCTGCCCGTCGGGTTTTGGTCAGAAAAAACTGTGGCCGAAAGCGAAAACACCCCTTGCCGCAGCCAGGATTTCGGTTTATCAGCGCGTCCAGCGAATGGGTCGTTAGCTCAGTTGGTAGAGCGCTTCGTTTACACCGAAGATGTCGGGAGTTCGAGCCTCTCACGACCCACCATTTAGCCAATTATTTCAAAAAGTTGCTCGTCTGGCCTCGTTAATAGGCTCTGAACTGCCATAGTTGAGAAAGGCCACGCCTTGCCATCCCACTGATAATTTTCTTGACTAAAATCAATTCCAATCGGGCGCAAACGTTCTATATGAACTCGGTTCACGCCCTCACTGATCCTAACTTTAACAAGCGGAGAATACGTTCCAATAATGTCGCTCATTGAAAAACTCAGCCAGCCCGTTTTCATAGATGGTGCGTGGATACGTCCTCTTATTCAGGGGGGTAAGGGGGTCGGCGCTACCAATGGTGCAAGTGCCGGGGCCTGGGCGGTGGAAAATGCCGCCGGTACCATTGCGGCCATTGGCGCCGCCATCGGCTATGACAAAGATGGTCGTGAGTTGCCTTACTCTTACGCATCGAAGACGCGGCATGGACGCTTTGAAGAAATGCTGTCAATGTCCATAAAAGGTTGTCGATTACAGGTCGAAATCGCCCATAATGCCTGCAACGGCAAGGGGCGTATCCGCATAAACTTTCTCAAAATGGCCGGTGGCTCCATGCGCGTTATGCGCGAGGTTCTGACTGCAACCCGTCTGGCCGGTGGTGGCAATAAAATTCACGCCGTAACCATGGGTGCGGGTCTGGCCTCGGAAGAAGATGCCCGGATTTGCGCCGACGAAGGTATCTATCTGGATCCGATCATTTCCAGCGTTATGGCCTTAAAAGTCCTGTTAAGCCGGACCTACAGAAACTGGGCAGGCAGGTACAAGGAGGTCATCGGGGCCGTGGTCTATGAAGACCCGTGGCTGGCCGGTGGCCATAATGGCATCACCAGCCGGGAAAACCCCGACGAACCACAAGCGCCTTATGAGCGCGTCAAGACCTTGCGTAAAATCATGAACAATAAAGGCATGCAGGATGTTGCCATCATCATGGCCGGGGGTGTTTGGCATTTGCGCGATTGGCAAAACTGGCTGGATAATCCGGAAATTGGCCCGGTCGCCTTCCAGATCGGCACCCGGGATCTGTTGACCAAGGAATGCCCGATAGGCAAAGAGTGGAAAGACCTTTTATTTAGTATGAAAGAAGAGGATGTGGTCCTCAACAAGTTCAGCCCCACCGGGTTTTATTCGTCGGCATACAGGAATGGCATGATGCGCGAATTATATGAACGCTCGAACCGGCAGGTTCCCTTTGCGCAAAAAATTTCCAACAGCATGAACAAACCTGTCGCGGGGCCGGGTGTGCCAATCAACACTTATGGTGTTTCACCAGCAGACAAAGGCAAGGTTGATGCCTGGATTGCAGATGGATTTACAATCCCCCTGCGTACACCGGATGACACATTGATTTTTGTAACCAGGGAGAAGGCGCTTGAGATCAAGTCTCACAAGACCGAGTGTGTGGGGTGCATTTCCACCTGCAAACTTAGTACCTGGTGCGAGGACGTCGATAAGAAATATTCAACCGGCAAACTGCCCGATCCGCGGGTTCATTGTATTCGCAAAGGGCTGCAAGGGGCTATTGCAGGCAAGGATTTGGATAAATCCCTCATTTTTTCTGGCCATAATGCATATAAAGCGGGTGTTGACCCGTTCTATCGCGGTGAAAACGGCTGTGTTTTCATTCCCACGACAAAGCAACTTATTGAGCGCCTGACAACAGGCGACTAGGGTTTGGGGATGAATATTCGAATCCCATTAGGGCACCTCTGAACAATGCGCCTCTCGGTATTTCGCAGAAATGCCAGCCCCCGACCCCTAGGAAATGCTTTGCATTTCCCGTGGGTCGACAGTGAATTGCAAAGCAATTCATGAGAGACCGCCCCATGGCGGGGGCTTTTGTAACGTTCCAACCTATTGAAAAGGCTAGCATAATTAGAATGATACTTGAAGCTAATTCCCGCGTGGCTCGCCCCCACCCGGTCGGGGGCTGGCATTTCTGCGAAATCCCTACTTGTTCAGAGGTTCCTTAGCTAAAAATCGACCAGTACCGGGTCGACATTGGGAACCCATATTGCCAGTAAATCAAAAGCTCAGGCCAGTATTGCGCCCGTTTACACCGAAGATGTCGGGAGTTCGAGCCTCTCACGACCCATCATTAAATCAATGACTTATGCGATCTCTACAAAGTGTTCCTCAGTTCACGGAACTTTGTCTCCGACGCCAATGTACGTCGATCCTGCTAGGATTTTTGTGACTACTGATCTGGCAACACCATATTTTAAAGCGATTTTCCCGTGACACCAGCCAACGTGGTGTGTCCGAATGAAACGAATTTGCCAACGGGTGAGTTTAATGTGTGCATCTAATTGCCCTTTGGCGTGCCGACCTTTGGAAACGCAATCAATCTCCCAAGCAAAACGACAGCGAGGCTGCGTGATATCGGGGTTGTCTCATAGGCCGGTCAGTAATGAATGGGAAAACAGTACTGAAATATTACCAGTTACAGGCTTCGCGCAAGGGTTTGATGGATTCCTCCAATCCCGCAATGTCAAATTTGGCGGTAACGGCATTCTCAGAATACGGCGTGAAGCGTGTCAACATCTGGTCGTGGCTGAACATTGCTTTGATAAAGGGGATTGCGCTGCTGCCACGCCACAAACCAAGCGCCTTGTTGTCGGTACTTTCGGTAAAACCCTTTGTGATGGCCTTGGTTTCATCAAGTCGGTAGGTGACATCGCCGTAGTTGCTGTAGTCACTGGATGTCAGGTGACAGTCGGTGGTAATATAAACCACCGTTCGATTTTCAAGGCATCTCAACACAAGTACGGGTTTAGTACCCGTGCCATAGCTCCTGCATTGAATTGGTTCTTGTGCAAAAACCATAAGGCTGACTGTGGTGTCGTCTGTCATTTCAGACTTCTTGACAGATACGTCCCACGCATTGGTTGTTGGTATCGTTGTTGTTTCAGGAGTTCGCCCGGACTCCTTGTCATAGCAGCCGAGGCGATCAAGGTCATTATTGATTGCTCGGCACTCTTGCGCATTGCCAGAAGTGGGCAAGGCGGCGAGAGCGATTGCTGCGAAGGCAAACTTGGCGTTCATCCTATTTCTCCGTTCAAAACTTCAAATTCAATAAATTGGAGTATCGCGCTGAAAGAGAGCATTGGCAAGTATGCGGTGCCATCTCTGAGGAGGGCTGCTGATGGACAATACATCTTGCAGGGCCGGATCAGGTTCACGGGAAATAAACCGGCAGGTTTTGCCACCCGGGCCGCATGACGTCACCCCTGATTTGGCACCATTTGATTGGCGCGGACTGTGTTCGGGTGCGCCAGCAATGATCTGGGCATGTCGGTTACCAATCTCAGGGGCCGAAGCCCGCGAGATGATCGTGACGGATCAAGACGTGGTGGCGGGCTTGATTTGAAAGATACGTTTACCAAGCGTTCTGTTGGCCAAATACCAGTATCTTGGCCAGCGGGCTATTTGTTTACACCGAAGATGTCGCGAGTTTGAGCCTCTCACGACCCACCATTTTACCACTCGGTTCCGTTTACAACGCGCTACAAGCTGTGGGTCCTGCCAATGCGACTGTACGTTGCATTTGACCCATGCACCAACCGCATTCCGGCAATGCAGAACCGGCAGTTGTCGTATGCCAGCTTCGGGCCTAGATGACATCTCAGAGACCGACATTTCGTTGGCCCACATGCAAAGGAAGCACATCATGACCCTGTACGCAACAAACTCCGTGCCTTTCGGGGCTTTTGAAATCTTCGAGATCGCCAACAAACGCCCCTCTTTCATTGCCGCCATTTTCGAGTGGAATGCCAAGCGCATCACCCGCAAAGCGCTGGCCGGCCTGTCGGTTTCCCAGATGGAAGACATCGGCCTGAACGGCGCCGGTCGTATTTGAAGGGTTGCAAATCCAGCAGCTCACAAATCCTAAGAATTTTTGAAACCCTCGCTATTGGCGGGGGTTTTGCGTTTTGGCGCTTGCCAGCAACCCGTCGTAAGGCAATGATCAGCCATGACAAATTTCCCCGACCTTTATGTACTGCGCCACGGCCAGACCCAATGGAACCTTGAGGGCCGCTTTCAGGGGCGCATGGATTCACCCCTGACCGAACTTGGTATGGCCCAAGCCCGCCAGCAGGGCGTGATATTGGCGGCGCTTGAGCTTGATTTCGACCATTTCACTGCCTTTTGCAGCCCGCAGGGGCGTGCTGTGCACACGGCTGAACTGGCGGGGCTGAAGGCTGCGCCCGATGAACGCCTGATGGAGATCTCGTTTGGCTCGATCGACGGCAAAACCCTTGCCGAGATACAGGTGAAGCACCCCGAAATGTCCGACAAAACCGGCCTGGGCTGGCATTTCAACATGCCCGACGGTGAACGTTTCCCCGAAATGCGCGCCCGCTGTTTGTCGTTCCTTGATGATCTAAACGGCCCCGCTGTGATCGTCTGTCACGGTATCACCTCGCGCCTGCTGCGCGGGTTGTGGATGGGCTATGATCTGGATGGTTTGGGCCGCTTGCCAATCGTGCAGGGCTGCGTTTACCATCTGTCAAATGGCCTCGAAACCGTGCTGAACACTGCGCCATAAAAGACCGAGGCGAATGAACGCCCCGGCCCAAATTTATTCAGGATATCAGAACCGTGTCGGTTTCTTGAGCTGTTTCATCAGCGCATCATCCCATTCGCCTTCGACCTTCACATGGCCAACTGCACCCAGCAGCACCGCCTCGATCAGGTTGTGGGTGACATAGGCGTATATGCCGGGCTGCTTGAAGGTATAGATCGCCACCCCGGCCGAGCCACCACGAATGAACCAGGTTTCAATCCCGGTGGCGGGATCATCGTCAAAGCCGCCTTGCTCCCAGACATAATCGCCATGTCCGCCGATCAGGTGAGGCCGGCTGTCGCGGTTGGCCTGATTGTGCACAAACATCACGGTTTCACCAACCTTGGCGGTCATGGCATTGTCACCTGCCAATGCCCCCTCTTTGCCGTTGAACACCACATGGGTGGGCACAAGCGTGCGCATGGCGGCAAGCGAGTCGGTGAAATCCTCGAGCGCAAAATCATAATGCTTGTAATTGCCGTAAGTGTCTTTCGGGATATAGAAATCCTGCTCGCCGATGTAATAGAGCCGGTCATAGCGGATCGGTTCCCCCGCCTTGTTCTTCAAACCATCGCGCGGCAACACCATCACCGCACCGTTCATGCCATGCACAACGTGGTAAGGGATCATTACCCCGCCCGGCGCGCAGTGATAGGTGAAGGTCCCGGCCTTGATCGCGCGAAACTGCAGGACAACCTCTTCACCCGGTTGCACATAGGTCAGCGCCGCGCCGCCCAAAGCACCCGTGGCGGCGTGAAAGTCGACATTGTGCTCCAACTCGTTGTTGGGATCGCTTCTCAGGGTCAGTTCGATATAATCCCCCTGATGGCAAACAATCAGCGGCCCGGGCACCGTGCCTTCATAGGTAAAGGCCCAGATCGAGGTGCCGTCATGGTCAATTTCGATCTTCTTTTCGATGATTGTCATTTCAACCTGAACGACTTTCGGCCCGCCCTTGGCGACCTGATCGTGTTCCGGGGCGAAAGGTGGTGCGACCAGTTTCTGCCGTACCCGCGGCAAGCTGGAAATGTCGACATCGCTGGTTGCAACACCAAGCGGGTTGGCGCCCTCGGATGTACTCTGGGCGTTGGCCGGGCCGACAAGCGAAGCCCCCGCCAGCGCCGCCGAGGTGGCAGCGGTTGCGGTAAGGAACGCCCGGCGCCCATTGTTGATTTTGCTGACTTTTTCTGTAACTGTCATAAGATATCTCCTGTCCCGGTGAAACGGTGCAGCGGAACAACCGGGAAATGTCCCTCTGCTCACCGTTGCGTTTACGCCTGTTTTGAGCCGGCGATTTGATCGAGGTCAAACTTTTTGGCTAAGTGGCACGGCGGTTTGATATGGGTCAAATTTGCTGGCGGTTTTCTGGTTTCGCAATTTTAGGCCCACCCAATTGCGCAATCTTGAGTGGAATAGGAGGCCGGAACCCGCAAGGCTACCAAACCTCCGATAAAGCCGGGATTTTGTGGAAATGTCGGCCACGCGCCAATATTTCGCAACGGCCATAACCAGAACCGCTTGACGCCTCTAACAACCCCGCCTAAAACCCCCCTCACGCCAGCCCGCTTGCGGGTTGGTTCGTTCAGTAGGCGGTTGTAGCTCAGCTGGTTAGAGTGCCGGCCTGTCACGCCGGAGGTCGCGGGTTCGAGCCCCGTCAACCGCGCCACTGAACGAGGAAATGGGGCCCGCAAGGCTCCTTTTTCATTTGGGGGGTTTCAAACCGGTCCCGGCCTTTGTGTGATGCAAATCTTTGCCCATTGACGCCCCATCCGCCATCGCCTATCCCCGCGCCAACGCGGTTGTAGCTCAGTTGGTTAGAGTGCCGGCCTGTCACGCCGGAGGTCGCGGGTTCGAGCCCCGTCAACCGCGCCATTTCTTTGATCTCACGGCGCGCGGCGCCTAACGAACCTCTGAACAACACACCGCCCGGCATTTCGCAAAAATGTCAGCCCCCGACCGCCCCATGGCGGGGGCTTTTGCAGCGGCCCATCTTATTGAAAAGGCTCGTTTATTTGCGATGTCGGTACCTGCCACTCCCCGCGCGTTTTGCCCCCACCCGGTCGGGGGCTGACATTTCTGCGAAATCCCTTCTTAGTCAGAGGTTCCCCAGGGTGGGGTGGCCTGACCGGCCGACGCGTAGTCACGCGTTTGGGTGCACAAATTGGGTGTCAGATTTGCGTTACCATCCGATAGCCCGGCCCATAGGCCAGCCGCACCTTGGTCACGGTCTGCGTGCCCATCCATGTCAGCCGGTCGATGATGAACAGCGCCGTCCCCACAGTCACGCCAAGGGCAGCCGCCTGATCCGTGTCGGCCCCGAGCGCCTGAAACGCGATATCCCCATGCGAGATCGGCACGTTTTGCACCAGCCATTCATTGGCCGAGACCTCCGCCAGCTTGGCGCGCAGGATGCCGCGTGCGGCTTTGGGGTTGATCCAGCGATCCTCGTACATGAACGGGCGGCCATCGGCCATGTGCAGGGTCTTGAGGTGCACCAGCATCTGGCTGCGGCCAAGGTTCATTTCCGCGCTCAAAGCATCGGGCGCTGAAACCTGTTGTGATTCCAACAGCTTATGGCGATAGGTCTGGCCACGACCTTCGATTTCCAGCCGGGTGATCGGGATGTCCAGCGTCGCCTTGCGCATGGGGTTCAGGCTGACCCGGGTGCCGGATTTGCGGCGGCGCTCCAGAAGGCCGGTTTCGGCCAGCTCGCGCAAAGCGCGGTTGATGGTGGCGCGCGCGCAGTTGAATTCCTTCGCCAAATCCACCTCGGTCGGGATGGTGTCGCCAGGCTTCCAAACGCGGGTCTGAATGCGCCGCCGCACCTCGGCCTGAATGTCCTGATACGAGGCGCGGCTCACATTTCGGCCCTGAGATTGCGGATTACAGCGCGATAAGCCGCCGTGATTTCGGCGCGACGGATATGGGCGTGATCGCGCACCAGATGCCGTCCTGCCGACCAGACATTGCGCACCTGTCGATCATCACGGGCAAATATCCACGCATCAAGCAGCATGTCACCCTTGAGGCCGTCAAGATCGGGGCGATCGGTGCTGATGTCCAGAACATCGGCCCATTCGCCAACCGCCAACACCCCCGTGCCACGTCCCAGAGCCTGCGCGGCACCCTTGGCTGCGCCTTCAAGGATCACCCGTCCGGTGGATTTGTCAGCCGTGGCCAAGGCAGCGCGGCTTTGATCGCGAAGCCGCTGGGAATACTCCAGCGTGCGGATTTCTTCGGTTAGCGAAATGCGGATATTGCTGTCCGAACCAAAGCCGAACCGCCCGCCATGGTGCAAATAGCGCACCCCGTCAAAAATGCCATCACCCAGATTGCTTTCGGTGATCGGACACAGCCCCGCCACCGCCCCACTGGCCGCCATCCCCCTGGTTTCGGCGGCTGTCATCTGGGTTGCGTGGATCAGGCACCAGCGCTGATCGACGTCGAAAATATTCAACATCCACTCCACCGGGCGGGCACCCAGATGGGCGATAACTTCAATAACTTCAGCGGTTTGCTCGGCGATATGCATGTGGATCGGGCCATTGCCCGCCAGTTCGGGCACATGCTCCAGCATGTCGCGCGAAACCGCCCGCAGAGAGTGGGGCGCAACGCCGGACAGGCAATCTGCGGGCAGGGTTTTCAAGCTGTCGCCTGCCTGCCCGATAAGCCGCGTGAACTGGTCCAGATCGTTCTTGAACCGCAACTGCCCACCTTCAAGCGCGCGGCCATCACAGCCGCCTTGGGCGTAGAGCACTGGCAGGTAAGTCAACCCGATGCCGCTGGTCTGTTGGGCGGCAAAAATACGCTCGGACAGCTCCGCCAGATTGTCGTAAGGCGCGCCACCCTGGGCATGGTGCAGGTAGTGGAACTCGCCAACCGAGGCAAAACCCGCCTCCAGCATTTCCATTTGAACGTAAGCGGCAATCGCCTCGATATCATCGGGCGACAGCAGATCAAGGAAGCGATACATCAGTTTTCGCCATGTCCAGAAACTGTCACTCGGGTCAGCCCCGCGCGCCTCGGTCAGGCCAGCCATAGCGCGTTGGAAGGCGTGGGAATGCAGGTTCCCGGGGGCGGGCAGGGCGAGGTTCAGGCGCTGGCCATCGGGTTTCGCATCGGGTGTAATTTCAGCGAT
>JAADIC010000322.1:21206-22339 GCA_013151535.1 Alphaproteobacteria bacterium
TTTTGCCAACCATTCTCGGTAAGTGCCTGATTGGCCCAGAGGATTTGCATCGTGAATTCATCCGTTGACAGTTTATTATGTGCAGACATAATATGATTAAGTCTGGATTTTACAAGAGGCATTCACCAATGACAGCGCGGCTTTACAGCAATTGCCGGATCGCACGCATGTGCGGGGAGGCGGCTTACGGCCTGCTAGAGGACGGCGCTTTGCTGGCCGAGAATGGCCGGATTGTCTGGGTTGGGGCGGCGGCTGATCTGCCTGCGCAAGACGCTGATACCATCGACCTTGGCGGCCGTCTGGTCACACCCGCACTGATTGATTGCCACACCCATCTGGTGCATGGCGGCAACCGCGCGCGTGAGTTCGAGATGCGCCTTGAGGGCGCAAGTTACGAAGAAATCTCGCACGCGGGTGGCGGGATCGTGTCGACCATGCGCGCCACCCGCGAAGCCTCTCTCGATGATCTGATCGCGCAGGCTTTGCCGCGACTGGATACACTGATTGGCGAAGGTGTTGCGCTGATCGAGGTGAAATCGGGCTATGGGCTTTCGGTTGAGCATGAGATCAAAATGCTGCGCGCGGCACGGGCGTTGGCCGGGCTGCGCAAGGTGCGCATCGTGACTTCATGGCTGGCGGCGCATGCTTTGCCGCCGGGTTATGACGGCGACAAGGATCACTATATCGAGCATGTGGCGATTGCCGGTCTGCGCGCCGCCCACGCCGAGGGGCTGGTCGATGCGGTGGACGGGTTTTGCGAGGGCATCGCCTTTTCGCCCACCCAGATCGCGCGCCTGTTTGATGTGGCGCTTGAACTGGGTCTGCCGGTGAAACTGCATGCCGAACAACTTTCCAACCTTGGCGGCGCGGCGCTGGCGGCCAGTTATGGCGCGTTGTCGGCGGATCATCTGGAGCATCTGGATCAGACGGGCATTGACGCCATGACCAAATCCGGCAGCGTCGCGGTTCTGCTTCCGGGCGCGTTTTACACCTTGCGCGAAACGCAGTATCCGCCGGTTGAAGCCCTGCGCGACGCGCGTGTTCCGATCGCGATCGCCACCGATGCCAATCCCGGTTCCTCGCCGCTGACCTCGCTTCTATTAACCATGAACATGGCCGCAACCATGTTCCGG
>JAADIC010000234.1 GCA_013151535.1 Alphaproteobacteria bacterium
GGCCCGCGAACCCGTCCAACAGCGCCTTGTGGCCGCGCGCATTCAACAGGCCGCGATCATCGTGCTGGCCGTGCAGTTCCACCAATGTTTCGGAAATACGGCGCAGGGTTTCACCGGCGCAGCGGCGATCATTGACATAGGCCTGCTTGCGCCCGTCGCGCGAATTGAGGCGGCGCAACAGCAATGCGCCGTCGTCTTCAAGTCCGGCCTCGGCCAGCACCGCATGGGCGGGGTGATCCTTGGGCAGATCAAATTCCGCCACGACTTCGCCGCGCGCGGCACCTTCGCGCACCAGCTCGGCGCGACCACGCCAGCCCAGTACAAAACCCAATGAATCCAGCAAGATAGACTTGCCGGCCCCGGTTTCGCCGGTCAGTACGTTCAGGCCCGGTTGGAACTCAAGCTCCAGCCGTTCGATCAGCAACATGTCCCGAATTGTCAGCCCGCGCAACATAGAGATGCCCCCACCGGACCAGGCCCTAGAGCCATTCACCCTTGATGACGCGCCGGTAAACCTGCCGCAGCCAACCATTGCCCTTGGCCTTTGGCTCAAGTCCACGGCGCGTCAACAGCTTGAAAGCGTCGTCATACCAGTCTGTACTTTGGAAGTTGTAACCAAGGATGGCACCGGCGGTCTGGGCCTCTTCATCAAGGCCAAGCGACAGGTAAGCCTCGACCAGACGGAACAGGGCTTCGGGCGTGTGGGTGGTGGTTTGATAATCCTCGACCACGACGCGGAAACGGTTGATCGAGGCCGAGAATTGATCGCGCTTGAGGTAATAACGCCCGACTTCCATCTCTTTGGCGGCCAGATGATCGATTGCCAGATCGAATTTCAGGATCGAGGAGCGGGCATATTCGCTATCGGGATAGCGTTCAATGACAACGCGAAAGGACTGCAAGGCCTGAAAGGTGTTGCCCTGATCGCGCGCCACCCGGTCAATCTGGTCATAATAAGTCAGCGCCATCAGATATTGCGCATAGGCCGCGTCTTCATCCGCCGGATAGAAATCCAGATAGCGTTGCGCGGCGGCGCGGGCCAGATCGTATTTCTTGTCCTGATGATAGGCGAATGCCGACATCACGATGCCACGTTTGGCCCATTCGGAATAGGGATAGAGCCGCTCGACCTCGCTGAACAGAACCGCCGCCTTGTCGGGTTTGCCGCTGGCCAGTTCGCCCTCGGCCTTCTTGAAAATCTGCGCAGGCGCCATAAGCTCGATCGGGTTGATCTCTTTCTTCTTGGCACAGCCGGATAATGCCCCGGCCAGAACCACGACGAGGATCAGAGTAAACCACCGATTTGCCAGTTTCCCGCCCGCTGTCATCAATGTTTCATCCCATGTCGTAAAAACAGCGGAATCCGCTGCCAAGGTCTTGGCCTTATCTAACACATTAAACCAAGAGTAAAAATGCTTTCGCGGTGATTTGCTGATTTTGTGCATGTGTCGCCTGCGGGAAACAATCGGCGCAGGTGTCTGGCCGTTAATTTCAGGCGACTTTGCTGATATCCGAGGCCGTTACCCCGACACCCGGAAGTTTTCTGGCCGTGGCGGCATCGCAGATCACCATCTCGTAAGCCATTGGGTTGGCGAACAATTTCCGCAACAGCTTGTTGGTGGCCGCATGGCCCGCGCGCACGCCGTGATAGCGCCCGATCACCGGCACACCAGCCAGCGCGATATCGCCAAGCGCGTCCAGCATTTTGTGGCGTACAAACTCGTCACTGTGGCGCAGACCGCCCGGAGACAGGACTTTGTCGCCCTCAACCACAATCGCGTTTTGCAGATTGCCGCCAAGGCCAAGGCCCTGGGACAGCATCCAGTCCACATCGGCCTTGCGGCAGAATGTGCGGCTGCTGCACAGCTCGCGCACAAACGCGCCATTGGCCATGTTCAGGGTTTTGGTCTGACGGCCAATGGCCGCGTCCGGGAAATCTATGCTGAAGTCGATTTCAAGATGGTCATGCGGTTCGATGGACACCTGCACCCCGTCAAATTCAACCTCGATCTTTTCCAGAACCCGAATTATCCTGACCGGTGCATCCAGACGGCGCACACCAACGGTCAGGATTTCACGCACAAAACGATCCGAGCTGCCATCCATGATCGGCACTTCCGGCCCATCAAGTTCGATCAGCGCATTGTGGATACCACAACCAGCCAAAGCCGCCATCAGATGTTCGACGGTCGAGACATTGGCACCGGCTTCATTGGCGATATTGGTGCAAAGCTGGGTGTCGGTCACGTTATCATAGCGCGCGGCAATCAGGTTATCACGATCCTGAATATCGATCCGGCGGAACCAGATGCCGTATTCGGCCGAGGCTGGCAGAATGCTCATCCGCACCGGGCGGCCCGAATGCAGGCCGGTTCCCACCAGATTGATCGTCGTCTTGATCGTTGTTTGCACCATGTCCCCCAAAAGACGGTCCGGATTTTCCGGCAAATTATTCTGGTATTTCCCCCAAGTTGTTCATTCTTTAGTCTTGGGGGCGGTCAAGCTCAATTCAATCTTTATGTCTGTTTGCAACATTCGCGCGCCGGGCCTGCGGATTTTCGCCTATGGAATTGGAAACAATCTGTTTCCGCGCAATTTCGCGCCGATTCTTCAGGCAAAAACGCACCGAATCATCCGGTATCAGCCAGTGCGTTGTTGGGTTTTGGGCTGGAATTGACGCGTTCTAGTTCGCCTGACGCCGTAAAAACGCTGGAATATCAATGCGTTCCTGCTCGGGATCGACTTCGGACAGCTCGGGCGTTGCGGCGCGGGTGTGAATCCGTTGCGGCTCATCCTTTTGCGGTGCCTCCTGGGCGTGTCCGGTCATACGATTAATCAAGCTGTTGATGCCAAAGCGCGAGGATTTCTCGGGTTTTGCGGTATTGCCGCTGGAAAATGCTGGTTCGTTGCGGGCTTTGGGGGCCTTGCTCACCGCGGTTTGCAGGCGCTGCATGGCCTCGGGCGAGGGGCGTCCGACCGGCGGGGCCTTGGGGGCAACAAAGCCGCCGAGATCCGCTTCGGGCGGGGTGTAAACCGCTGCCGCCTCGGGCTGACGGGCCTGCGGCTGATAGACCGGTGGCGGCAGATCATCAAGGCTGTTTGCCGCCACGTCTTCATGCGAAGGGGCATCAAACAGCGACAGGCCGGGATCGGACTCGGCGAAATCAAGGTCGTTTTCAATCTCGCTCAGCAGGCTTGGCTGCTCGTCCTCATAGCCCATATCGGCCGCAGGAGCCGCCGCGACAGGTGCAACAACCGGCTCGGGCATTTTGGGGGCCAATGGTTCGGACATTTTGCGCCGGGGCACCGGAATATCCTGCACCACTTCGGCCGCATCAATACCCGTGGCCACGACCGAAACCCGCATCATGCCGTCCATGCCGGTATCAAGGGTCGAGCCGACGATGATGTTGGCGTCCTGGTCGACCTCTTCGCGGATACGGTTGGCGGCTTCATCGAGTTCAAACAGGGTCAGATCATGGCCGCCGGTGATGTTAATCAGCACGCCGCGCGCGCCATTGAGGGAAATTTCATCGAGCAGCGGGTTGGCAATCGCCTTTTCGGCGGCCTGAATGGCGCGATTTTCGCCCGAGGCTTCACCCGTGCCCATCATCGCCTTGCCCATTTCATCCATCACCGAGCGTACATCGGCGAAATCAAGGTTGATGATGCCGGGGCGCACCATCAGATCGGTGACGCCCTTGACGCCCTGATAGAGCACGTCATCCGCCATCGAGAACGCCTCGGTGAAGGTGGTTTTTTCGTTGGCGATGCGAAACAGGTTCTGGTTGGGAATGATAATCAGCGTATCGACAACCTTTTGCAGCGCATCGACCCCTTCTTCGGCCTGACGCATGCGTTTGTTGCCTTCAAACTGGAACGGCTTGGTGACTACGCCAACCGTCAGCACCCCCAGTTCGCGTGCGGCTTGCGCAATAATTGGGGCCGCACCTGTGCCGGTGCCGCCACCCATACCCGCCGTGATAAAGCACATATGTGAGCCAGCAAGCCGATCGACAATTTCTTCGATGCTTTCCTCGGCGGCAGCGGCCCCGACGGAAGGCCGGGCACCTGCGCCCAGACCTTCGGTAACTTTCACGCCCAACTGGATTTTGTTCTGCGCCTTGGACTGGGCCAACGCCTGCGCGTCGGTGTTGGCGACCACGAATTCGGCCCCCTCGAGCGCCTTTTCGATCATATTATTGACGGCGTTTCCGCCTGCCCCGCCAATTCCGAAAACCGTGATTTTCGGGCTGAGATCGTTCTTGTCGGGCATCCGAAGATTGAGTGTCATATGTTCTGTCCGCCTGCTTGCCTGTGTCCGGCCTTATGGCCGTTTTTTTACCTGCTGATTCCGAATCTTAACCGAGCAATCGGGTTCGGTCACGTTAAAAAAGCAGGTTCAGCCACAATATATAGGGGTAAGCGGCTGTTTTTGGCACATTTTTGCCGATGGGCGGGAAATCCGGCGGAATTTCCCGTCCAAAAGGTAAAACCGGCGAAAACCTTACCAGTTTTCGCGGAACCACTTGACCGCGCGCTTCAGCGACTTGCCGGCGTAACGATCCGTCGGTACTTCAAAATCCCAGCATTCGTCCTGCGGATGCGCCGCACTCATGCACAACCCGACAGCAGATGAAAATGCCGGGCCAGTCGCGGCTTGCGGCAGGCCCGGCACCCGCAGGGGGCGGCCAAGGCGCACCTGCTGGCCAAGGATACGGCTGGCCAGCCCGTCCAGACCCAGAATTTGGCTACCGCCACCGGTCAGCACGATGCGCTGGCTGGGCAGATGATCGAACCCGGCGGCGTCAAGGCGGGCGCGGACCTCTTCCAGAATTTCTTCGACGCGCGGGCGCATGACGCCGATCAACTCGGCCCGGCTGACTTTGCGCCGGTCATGTTCCCAATCGCCGGTATCACCGCCGATTTCGATCATGTCGCGATCATCCATGCCCGTAGCCTCGACCCCGCCATAAAATGTTTTGATCCGCTCGGCCAAAGCCAGGGGCACATGCAGCCCTTGCGAAATATCCGAGGTGATATGCTCGCCGCCCATGCGCACCGCGTCGGCGTAGATCAGGTGCTTGCGGATGAAGATCGAAATACCGGTGGAGCCACCGCCAAATTCGATGCAGGCCGCGCCCAGTTCCTGTTCGTCTTCAACCAAGGACGACACCCCGCTGACATAGGCGGATGATACCACCCCCGCCAGTTCAAGATCGCAGCGCTTGACACAATGCAGCAGGTTTTCAACCGCCGCCGTGTCGACCGTCAGCATATGCATATCGACCGAAAGGGAATTGCCGGTCTGGCCGCGCGGGTCGGACAGGCCCGAGCGGTGATCGAGCGCGAAATTCACCGGCAGCGCATGAATGACCTGACGGTCAACGCCGTAATCGGGCACATCGCAAGCCGCCATGACCCGCGCGATATCCTGCTCGCTGACGCCGCCTTCAAGCAGATCAACCGCACCGGTCAGCCCGTAAGAGCGCGGATTGGCCCCGGCGAAACAGGCGATCACCTGATCGACCCGCAGATTGGCCATTTTCTGGGCCGCCTGCACCACGGTGCGAATGGCGCGCTCGGTTTCTTCCATGCGGTCTATTTCGCCAAAGCGCACGCCGCGCGAACGGGTGGTGGCAACCCCGACCACACGAAACCGCGACTGGCCCGACATGGAGCCGATACCTTCCCCCAGGGGCGCGTTGGCGACCCCGTCAAAGCGCAACACCAGACAGGCGATTTTCGAGGTGCCGATATCCAGAATAGCGACCACGCCGCGGTTCATGGCGGCCTGGCGATGCGCCCGCATGGCGCGCTGGGTTTCATAAAGCTGGCTCATAGGGATCCATCTCCGGTGGTGGTTTGTTCTTTGAATTCAGCACCCTGCCCGTTTTCAAGGCGCAGGTTCCGCATGGCGTCGCCCGACAGGCGCAAGGTGGGGCGGCGACCGTCGCGCAGATCAACCGCGACCAGATCAAGCGCCAGCAAGCCGTTCATTTCATTCATTGCCAGCACCCGCTCCAGCGCCGCAACCGCGCCGATCTCGGGCAGCATGATGCGCTGGTTGCGATCAAGGATCAGATCCCAGCGCCGCTCGCCGACCCGCAGCAAGCCACGCACACGATCGGCAATCGGGGCGGAAATGCGAAACAGCTCCATCGCTTCGGGCACCGCCAGATCAGCAGCGTCGCCCGCGATCAGGGGCAGATCGGGATATTCCTGACGCGCGGACATGGCCGAAACCCGGTGGCCGCCATCATCCAGCAATTCCAGCGCCTCACGACCACGCCAGACCACTTTGCCCACCCGCTCGAGCACGACCACATCCAGAACCCCCGCGCGCACCACAAGCCCGGCTTCGGCAACCGCATCCAGTTCTTCAATCCGCGCGCGCATTTCGGTCAGATCCAGCTCGAACGAGCTGATCGGATAATCTATTGCGGTGATCTCGCGGATATCCTCGGCGACCTCGGCCGAGACATCCTCGATGCGCATCAGGTTGACCATGAATTCGGGCCGGTTCTCGATCGAGGCGCGCAATTCGGTAATATTGGTGCGCAGATTGTCCACCCGCGCATCATCCGAGCCATACCACAAGATTGCCGCCGCCACGGCCAGCAGCGGCAGGCCGAAATAGGTGAAGGCGCGGATGAACGGGGTCAGCCACAGGCGCTGTATCCGGTAGGACGCACGGCTGGGCGCAGGATCGTGATAGCGCTTTTCGGCAGTGCCTATCGGTTGCATGAAGCATCCTCCACCAGCCAGCGGCACAGAGCACCGAATGAAATTCCGCAATGTTCCGCCTGTTCGGGTGACAGGGATGTCGGTGTCATGCCGGGCTGGGTGTTGGTTTCCAGCAGGATCAGCCCGGCCAGCCCGCGCGCTTCATCCCAGCGGAAATCGGTGCGGCTGATGCCCTTGCAGCCCAGCACCCGATGGGCGGTGAGCGCGTGGCGCATACAAGCGTCAAAAATGTCCTTGGGCAGCTTGGCAGGCACCACATGGCGCGAGCCGCCGGCTTCGTATTTGGCGCTGTAATCATACCAGCCATCAGTCAGAATATCGGTGACGGTTAACGCCCGATCCGCCATCACGGTCACGGTCATTTCACGCCCCGGGGCATAGGTTTCCACCATCACCGTATCGGGCATGGTATCGGCCAGTTTTGGTGGCCCGTTAGCGCCTTTGTGGACGATATAAATACCCACGGACGAGCCTTCGTTATTGGGCTTGACCACATAGGGTGGCGCGATCACATGCTGTTGTTCAACAAGGGTTTTATCGGCCAGAACGCTATCGACAACCGGCAGGCCGGCATTGCGGTAAACCGCCTTGGTGCGTTCCTTGTCCATGGCCAGCGAGGAGGCCAGAACGCCGGAATGAGTATAGGGAATGCGCAGCCATTCCAGCAGGCCCTGCACGCAGCCGTCTTCACCCCAGCGGCCATGCAGGGCATTGAACACCACGTCCGGTTTTTCCGATTGCAAACGGGTGGCAAGATCCGGACCTGCGTCCAGTTCAATCAC
The DNA here is from genome assembly GCA_013151535.1 of Alphaproteobacteria bacterium. Lineage (GTDB taxonomy): Bacteria > Pseudomonadota > Alphaproteobacteria > Rhodobacterales > Rhodobacteraceae > UBA5972. Next base: position 7,530 of record JAADIC010000234.1, read on the forward strand.
CTCATAACCTTCGCCCCGCAACGCCGCCGCGCATTCGCGCCCCGACGACAAAGATACCTCGCGTTCGGCCGATGGGCCGCCCAAAAGGACTGCTATACGCAGGGTTTTGCCGCTCGACATGCCCGCCTCAATTTCTGCTCAAACGGGCCGATTATTCGACCTCTGTTTTAGTTATTCTCAGGGGGTCGGTTCGTTTTTGAACTCACCCACCCTCCTGATTTCCCACTCTAGCGAAATTCCCGCCTGTTTGAAAACCTTTTCTCGCACCAATTCGCCCAAATTTTCCAGATCCGCCGCGGTGGCACCGCCGGTATTGATTAAAAAGTTCGGATGCATCTCGGACATTTGCGCGCCGCCAAGGGTTGCGCCGCGCAGGCCCGCGTCATCAATCACCTTCCACGCCTTCAGATCATGCACGTCATCGGCCTTACCGGTCGAGGAGAACCCGGCCGGATTGCGAAAGGTTGAGCCGCATGAGCGTTCATTCACCGGCTGGCTGGCGGCGCGTTTGGCCAACGCGTCGGCCATCGCCGCCTCGATCTCGGCGGGGTCAGCTTTGGGCGGGGCCAGCACCGCTTGGGTAATCACCATGTCATCGGGCAAGTCGCTGTGGCGATAGGCAAAACCCATGTCGGCCTTTTTAAGGCTGACCACTTTACCATCGCGCCCAACGGCGGTGGCCGACACAAACACATCCGCCAGGTAAGAGCCGTAACAGCCGGCATTCATCCTTATCGCGCCACCGATTGCGCCGGGAATGGTGCGCAGAAACGCCAGATCATAGCCCAAGGCAGCCGCCTTTTTTGCCACCTGCCCGTCAAGCGCGCTGGCCCCGACGCGGATATTTCCATTCGCCATCACCTCAAAGCCGTTAAAGCCGCGCCCAAGGCGGATCACCGCGCCCTTGATGCCGCCATCGCGGATAATGAGGTTGGAGCAAACGCCGATCGGCAAAACCGGAATGTCGTCAGGAACCGCCCGCATAAAGGCGGAAATATCCGCCATATGGGCCGGTTGAAACAACATCTCGGCGGCGCCACCGACGCGCAGCCACGACAGATCGGCCAAGGGGCGCTCAAGGGTGATGGTGCCCTGGACCTCGGGAAGGGGGGATTTCCAAGTCATATTTGGTGACCCCGCCTCTCCCAAGGGAGAGGGGGCGAAAGAACCGTAACGCCATCGCCCCCTCTCCTTTCAGGAGAGGGTTGGGGAGAGGTGGTCGCCAGTATCATTTTTCAGCCCCCCCACGCAATTTCCGCCACGCCTTGAGGCCAAAATACCGCGCCGGATAGCGAAAGATCGACAGGCCGCCAACGAACAGCGCCACGGCCCACCAGACGCCCATATCATAGGCCAGATAAATCAGCACGAACGGAAACAACATCAGCATGGGAAAACCCAGCCGCTTGTGAAACCGCATCGGCATCATGCCGATGACGGAAATAACGATGATCCAAAGGATGGTTATAATCAGCGACAGGCTCATATCAAATCCGCCAATGCAGCCAGCAAGGCAACCAGTGCCGCCACCAAGCCAAGCCACGGTACAAAAACAGGGGCGCAAAACGGGGCATCTGGTTCCTTTTTCTTCAATGCTATCAGCGAAATGTTGACGATGCAGAACACCGTTAGCAGCACGATCGACGTCACCTCGGCCAAAGCCGATACCGGCAGGCTGAGCGATGCCGCAAGCACCGCGAAACCAACCGATATTGTGGCGAGAACCGGCGTGCCCAGTCGCGAATGCGCATGGTGAAACACCGCCAGACGCGCCTCGCGCCGGCCAAGTCCGAACAAGACCCGCGCCGCCATCACCATCTGTGCCAAAACTCCGTTCAATGCCGCCACCACGGCGATCAATGACAAAAATGCAGCGCTTTCACTGCGCCCGGCCTGCCAGACCATGACCAGAGGCCGGTTTGAAGCAGCCAGATCAGACGCAGGGACTGCGCGCACAGTGGCGAATGCCACGAGGATATACAAGAACGTGGTAATGGCCAGCGCCCACAGGATGGCGCGCGGCATGGTGAATTCGGGGCGCTTGACCTCTTCCGCCATGTTGACGATGTCTTCAAAGCCGATAAAGGCGAAAAACGCCAATGCCGCCGCTGCGGCCACACCGGTCAGCACCAGATCGGGTGGGGCGCTCCAATCGGTAACCGGAGGGGCGGTGAAACCGGCCCAGACCACCAATAACAGGCCGCAAACCTCGACCACCGTAAAGATTGCGGCAAGTGCCAGACTTTCCAAAACCCCGACAAGCGCCACAAGCACCAACGCGCTGCCAAGCACCAGAATGGCGATTTCCAGCGGCACATCCAGCACCGCCAGCAAATAGCCGACGCCGCCGCGCAGCACCGCCGCCGCCGAAACAATCCCGGCCAGCACGATGGCCAGGCCAATCGCGACCGCCAGCCAGTGCAGGCCAAGGCCTTTATCCACATAGGCGGACTCTCCGGCGGCTTCGGGGATGCGGGTGGACAGTTCGGCATATGAGATCGCTGAGGGTGCGGCCACCAATCCGGCCAATAAAAACGCCAAAGGTGCGTAAATTCCAGCCTCGGCAACCACGGCACCGATCAGCACATAAATCCCGGCCCCGACCATCACACCAACCCCGTAGGCGGTCAGCAGCCAAGGCCCGATCCTGCGCTTTAGGTTATCTGTCATGTAAACCGTTATTCTTTCAATTGACCAACAAGGTTGTTCGCCCAGGCGCTGATCGTGCCCGCCCCGAGGCAGACGACCATGTCACCGGGCGCAGCCTCGCGCCGGACCAGTTCGGCCAGTCCGGCCTCGTCCAGCACGGCAGTGGCGTTGCGGTGACCATGCGCGATCAGCCCGGTGACCAGATCATCGCGGCTGGCGCCTTTGATCGGCTCTTCGCCCGCGGCGTAAACCTCGGTGATGCCGACAACATCGGCGTCGTTGAAACAGGTGCAGAAATCCTCGAACAGGCTGGAAAGCCGCGAATAGCGGTGCGGCTGATGCACGGCGATCACCCGCCCCTTGGTGGCTTGGCGTGCGGCTTTCAGCACGGCGGCGATTTCCACCGGGTGATGGCCGTAATCGTCGATGATGGTGACGCCATTCACCTCGCCGACCTTGGTAAAGCGCCGGTTGACGCCTTTGAAACCGGCCAGCGCTGTGCGAATTTCGCTGCCCTTCATACCCAGATGACGGGCCACAGCAATGGCTGAGAGCGCGTTCAGCACATTGTGGTCACCGGGCATCGGCAGGGTCAGGCCGTTGATGCGCTGATCCTCATCGCGCAAATAGACATCAAAATGCGCCACGCCGGCCTCGTAGGTCAGATTGCCGGCCCGCACATCGGCCTGTGCGTTGAAGCCATAGGTGATGATGCGCCGATCCGTAATCCGGCCCACCAGCGCCTGCACCTCGGGATGATCGGTGCAGCAGATTGCGACACCGTAGAACGGGATGTTGTGAACGAAGGTGTAAAACGCATCGCGCAGAGCGTCGAAATTGCCGTAATGCTCCATGTGTTCGGCGTCGATATTGGTGACAATCGCCACCGTCGCGGGCAGTTTGATGAAGGTGCCGTCGCTTTCATCGGCTTCGACCACCATCCATTCGCCGCCACCCATGCGCGCGTTTGAGCCGTAAGCGTGAATGATGCCGCCATTAATCACGGTCGGGTCCAGTCCGCCCGCATCCAAAAGGGTGGCCACCATGGTCGTGGTCGTGGTTTTGCCGTGGGTGCCAGCAATCGCCACGTTTGATTTCAGGCGCATCAGTTCGGCCAGCATTTCGGCACGGCGCACCACCGGCAGGCCAAGGCGACGGGCTTCATCGAGTTCGGCATTGCCGGTCTTGATGGCGCTCGAGATCACGACCACAGCCGCATCCGCAAGGTTTTCCGCCTTCTGGCTGACAAATATCACCGCCCCCATATCGGCCAGACGGTTGGTGATCTTGCTGGCTTTCAGATCGCTGCCCTGCACCGTATAGCCGTGGTTCAGCAACACCTCGGCGATGCCAGACATGCCGATGCCGCCGATGCCGACAAAATGGATCGGGCCTATGTCCGTGGGCAGTTTGGTTGCCGCGTTCATGTCGCATCCTCGTTCTTGGCTTTGCCCAGTGCCAGTTCTTCCACCAGCAGTGCCAGCGTTTCAGTGGCCTCGGGCCTGCCCAGTTCCTTGGCTGCCCTTGCCATATTGGAGGCCAATGGTCCATCGGTCAAAATCGCGTGGATCTGCTGGGCGAGGCCATAAGCTGTCAGGACGTCCTCGGAGATCATAACAGCCGCCCCCGCCTCGACCAAGCCGCGCGCGTTGGCGGTTTGCTCGTCGCGGATCGCGGCGGCCAGCGGGATCAGGATCGAGGGCCGCCCGATCACGGTAATATCGGCCAAGGACGAGGCCCCGGCGCGCGAGATCACCAATTGCGCCTCGGCCAGGCGCATGGGGACGTCGTTGAAAAAGGTCTGGACCTCGGCGGTGATACCGATCTCGGCGTAGCGCGCCTGAACCGCCGCGAGGTCTTCTTCGCGGGCCTGATGTGAAATGCGCAGATATTGCAGCAATTCCGGCGGCAAGAGCGCGATCGCGCCGGGCACCACATCCGACAGAATGCGCGCGCCTTGCGAGCCGCCCATGACCAGCAGGCTCATCGGATAATCGCCGGGTTCGATATATTGCGCCTGCTCGCGTTCCAGCACCGCGCGGCGCACCGGATTGCCGGAGTGGATCGCCTTTACCCCTTTGGGCAGGGCGGTTGGCCAAGTGCCGCAAGCCACCTGATTGACCCGCTTGACGAACAACCGGTTGACCCGGCCCAGCACACCGTTTTGTTCGTGCAACAGGCGCGGGCAACGGGTGATCCATGCCGCAGCCATGGCCGGGAACGCCGGATAGCCGCCAAAACCGGCGACCACATCGGGGCGCTGGCGCAGCATACGAAAAGTTGCGCCAAGCACGCCTTTCAGCAAATGATAGGGGGCTGTCAGCTTGCCGATCAGACCGCCACGCGCGAAGGTGGCGCTGTCAACAACCTCGATCTCGGTGGTATGGGGGAAGCCGCCGGTATAGCGTGCGCCGCGCGCATCCGTGGACAGTTTCACCCGCCAACCGGCGTTCAGCATTTCCTCGGCCAAAGCCTGTGCCGGAAACATGTGGCCGCCGGTTCCGCCCGCCGCAATCACCAAAAGCCGTTGCTGTGTCATGCGCAATCCTAGGTCCGGTTATGTCCCTGACCGGCGGCGAATGATGTCCTCCATCTCGCCTTGCGGTCGGGTGCGGGTTAACGCAAGCAACATACCAAGCGCAATCCCCGCCGCCACCAAAGATGAGCCGCCGTAAGACACAAATGGCAGGGTCATGCCCTTGGCTGGCAACAATCGCGCCGCCACGCCCAGATTAATCATCGCCTGCATGGCAAACAGGGCGGCCAGCCCGGTGCCTGCCAGCCGGATGAACGGATCACGCTCGCGGATCAGTCGGAACATCGAGCGCATGGTAATGAGCAGGAACAGCAGAATCACGAACAGCACGAGGATCAGGCCATATTCCTCGGCCGCCACGGCGATGATGAAATCGGTATGGGCGTCGGGCAAAGACCATTTCACCGTGCCACCACCAACCCCAACCCCGAAAAAGCCGCCCTCCTGAATGGCGTTGGCGGCATAGCCAAGCTGGGTGGTCGGATCAAGTTCGCCAGTCAGATAGCCATCGATCCGGCGGGCAAAATGCTCAGACAGCTTATAGGCCATGGTGCCGCCAAACATTGTCGCCCCGGCCAATCCCGCCAGCAGAAAGATCGGCGCACCGGCGATAAAATACATCACCGCCCAGGCCCCAAGGATCAACACCGCCTGGCCGAAATCCGGCTGCATCACCAGCATGGCGACAATGACAATGGCCAGCACGAACGACATGCGTTTGCCGGGGGGGCCGAAAATCTCGGTTCCGGCCGACATCAGCCATGCGGCCATGATGACAAAGCCGGGTTTCAGGAATTCCGATGGCTGCACCGAGGTAAAGCCCAGCGAATACCAGCGTGTCGCCCCCTTGCCGAAATCAGTGCCGAACACCGGCAGAAAAGCCACCGCCACAAAGGCCACGAAAAACCCCAGCACGCCCAAACGGCGCACCAATGTCGGCGACATCATCGAGGTGATGACCATGGCGCTTAGCGCCAAGCCGCCAAACATTGCCTGTCGGGTTACATAATAGAACGGCTCAAACCCGGTTTTTGCGGCCAGCGGGGGTGAGGCCGCGAAGCCAAGTAATATTCCCACGGCAAACAAAAGGAAAACGCAGGACAACGTCCAGCGATCAACTGTACGCCACCATTTGGGCAAAATCGGCTCGCCCACCTGCACCCGGCTTGCGCCATGCACCATTTCTGTCATTGCACTGCTTTGAAACCCCTGAACACCAGATATTGCCTCGACGCCGCCGGTTAATCCGGTCGGCTTTTGTTGTTGCGG